>VMTH01000162.1 GCA_013791745.1 Candidatus Omnitrophota bacterium | reverse complement strand
GTGGAAGGTGCGGCAAAAGAGCTTTTTCCCATCAGTTTTTAGCTGTCCCATACGGGCAGTAATTTTTTCAATTAGGCCTTCCTGAAGCTGAAAAAGCTCTTTTGCCGCACCTTCCACAGAAGAAGCAAGCACAGTCTCGCTTGTTTCAACTTCGACAATTCTTGCGTCTATGCGTATTTGTTCCCCCACCTGAAAAAAACTTCCCAACAAAATATAATCCGCTCCCAATAATCTGCCGATCGCAACCGAAGTGGCTTCATCCACAAATCCACGCAAGGATAATTCCATTTCGTCTAGGATAACCTCTATTCTTTGCCGTTCAATAATTCTAAAAAAATTACAATTGGACAGATCTGCCGATATGAGTTCTGCTAAGCCTGCCTGTAAATAATCAAACTTATCAGTTCTGCTGTTATTACAGAAAGGTAAAATCGCCAACGTGCTGTTTTGCGATATTCCTACTTTATCGGCTTTGATTGTTACTTTTATCCCGGAATGATCAGCGAAAGCTTTGAGCAGTTCTCTGGATAATCCGAATAAATTATTTTCCCCGGCGATCCCCTTTTTTAATTCCGTGATTTCATTGGATAAAATGTTAAACACCTTGAGCCGGATCGCAAAATCATCTTTTTCCTTTTCAAGATAGCCATACAGTAAATAATCCGCCGGGATCACTTTGCCGGACTGCTTAAGCGCTTTCTCGTCTATTATCCCTGTTTTACTGAGTCCTATTTCATCCAGCAGTTTGTCCAGCTTGCTTCTCTCCAGGAGCTCTATCCCTTCAGTCCTGAAAAGATCGCTGATCAGCATATCTGTCAGGGCCTGCTCCATATAATCATATTTGCTATCCACATTATACAGGCCTACATGAGAGGAACTGATCTTTTCCGGTGGAATAATATTCTCTATATTTAGAACGGCAACTTTTTTAGTTTCTGATATCGCTAATGCATCGAGTGAAAAAAACAGAAAGAATAATGATAGAGATAGAGCGCGCATAAATGCTATTTTTGAATTAATTGAACTTGTATTTTCCCAGTTAACCGCTCTAACATCGCGTGTAATTCTTTTTCGCTTTCGCCGTTCACTGTAGCCCCGCCGACGACTTCCCCCGTTTCAACTTTGATTATTCGCGCGGAAATCACTAAGGTTGAAGCCAATTGAGTCACATTACCTGTTATGATAGCATTTGCCCCTGTAAGTTTCCCCAATTCCTGCATACCGGATTTATCAAAGATGCCTGTTTGCGATAATTTTAATTCAGCCATCACACTATTTAACTGCTGTCTTTCTACGATCTTAAAATTGCTTTTTTCTGCCATCTGAGAAGAAATTATATTAGGAATAACAGATTCCAAATAAGCCCAGTTTTTATTCGGCGAATTATTGCTAAAATCGACAACAGCTATAACAAATTTTTTAGTAACATCCAATTTATCTGTATGCGCGATTTTTGTAGAAGCGCAGGAATTTAACAAAAAAATAAATCCGAGCTGGAGCCATAGCGTTTTTGTTGAAAGCATTTTTACTCCTTTTCTCTTTGCCTAATTAAAGAGATATGACCACGGCGACGGCAATATCTTTCGTGTGGGATATGGATATGTGAAATTTTTTCTTTTTGCCTTTTATAAAGACTTCGGGAGCGCCGGATGCCCTATTTTTTACATAGATGTCCTTGAGGGCTATGTCCGTCTTTGTCGTAGCTTTTATAACGGCCTCTTTCGCCGCGAACCGCGCGGCAAAATGCATCTCCGGCCGGCTGCTCTTGTTGCAGTAAGCTATTTCCTCGTCAGTATAAACCCTGTTGAGAAAACGCTTGCTCAGCTGGCGGAAACGCTTTACTTCGGCTATGTCTATTCCTATTCCGGGCACAAGATATCAGTTCTTGATTCCTATGCCGAGCTGAAAGCCCGTATCGGAACCGCTTTTTGATGCCGCTATGTTGAAGTATGTGAACGGTATGAGGCGCAGCTCTATGCCGGCGAGAATACGGTTCTGTGTTTTTTCCGGCTTTACGGTTCCTAACCCGGTTACGACTTCCATTGTGGTTTTATCCATTGCCAGCGTCGCAAAAGGCGTGATAAAGGGAAGTTTTTTGCTGACCGTGGCGGCGGCGGAAATCGTCTGTGCGTCAAGGCCCGGAGCTGAAAGATTGTTGACCGCGGCAAGGAGAGACACGCCGGGAATGGGCTTTATCAGTTTGTCACTTATCACCGTGTACTGAACACCGACTCCGAGAAGATCGATGCTCTCAGCGGAAGATTCTATTTTAAGCGACGCATAGCGCGCGAAAACATCTATGCCGAAAGGAAGTCCCTTTGAGGCGTAAAGCCACGCGGCAGGAATATAATTACTGTCGTTCAACTGAGTAATGTTTGCTTTTGTTTTATTGGAAATGCCCGCGAAACTTGTCCTTATTCCCACATCAAAGCCGAAGAGGCCGCCGTTCTTGACCGGCTCATACATTCCGCCGCCCAGAGCCGCGCCCAGATCACCGGCGAGCGGCTCAAGCAGCGCCTCTGTTTTGGTTTTAGCCTCACTTATCCAGTCAGCTTTCGCGATACCCGTCATCAGCATCATCGCCGTCATCACAATTAAAATCTTTTTCATTTTTCCCCCTCTTCTTTAATTTTTTTCCAAATCGGCAAAGAGCCCTTCTTTTCCGCCCAGTAATCAATGTATTTCAAATTCAATTTCCCGCCTCGCACTTCCAGAATGCCCTTAATATCCTCTATGTGTTTATCCGATTCTCCATCCATGTAATAATCCAGTTTCTTTATGATAACATCTTCCGCGGAGGAAAAAAACGCCGTCCTTTTTTCATCAAATTCCTGCTCCGTTTTATTTAAAAACTGGGCCTTCTCATATTCTCCGCCTCCCGCCGGGAAAAAATCTATTTTATTTCCGCTCGGTATATGAATAAAATTAAAAGGCATCTTTTTTTCAACAGCCTCCCTGACCATTGCCGCGTCGGCATACCAATCGCTGTCAAAACTTCCCGCCAAAGCCCCGGACTGGTCTTCCTTTATGTTGATCAGTATATCCATATCATAGGTTAAACGCGGTTTTCCGTAAACAGTTGACGCCACCGAACCGACGATCATATAGTTTATTTTGAGTTTTTTGAGAGTCTCTACGACGAAACCGAAAATTTCTGTCTGGTTCATCTCCTGAATCTTTCCGCTACGAGTTTATCCGCCTCTTCATCGCTGATAGAGGGATTGCTTTTCTTAATATCGGCGCGTATCATTTTTCTCGCGAAATCGTTTAATCCGAAGGCTATCGCGAGACGCTGACGGCCTGACATTTTTTTAATTATCTCACTCTGTATCCGGTCGCTGTCCCGGGCTGATATCATTTGTTTCCCCCCGCGAGAACCTCCGCGATCTTCAGCCATTGTCCGTTGAGTTTTTTCTTATGTGTCGCCGGATATGTCAGCGGCACGGTTTTGAACGAGTCCTTCACCCAGGCGCACATGAGATTTTTCTTTTTATTTTTAAGCAGCATCACCGCCTCGTAACCCAGAACCCCCGCCAGCACACGCGAATCCACCGACGGAGAACCGCCGCGCTGTATATAGCCGAGTTTTGATATCCGCACTTCCAGTCCCGCGGATTTATTCAGATATTCGGCGAGCTCCGACGCTTTGCCCGCGCCTTCGGCCATCACGATGATGATGGATGATTTTCCGCACTTCAAAGCTTTTATTTTTTTCAGCGCTTCTTTTTTATCCGTTTTTATTTCCGGCACAAGAATGATTTCGGCGCCGCCGGCCAGCCCCGCGGAAAGAGCCAGAAAGCCCGAATCCCGCCCCATCACCTCGGCTATGAAAACTCTGTCATGAGAGGTGGCAGTGTCCCTTATCTTGTCTATCGCCGAAAGAGCCGTGTTTACGGCCGTGTCAAAACCTATGGTCTCATCGGTGCCGGCTATGTCGTTGTCAATGGAGGCGGGTATGCCTATGACGGGAACGCCGCTTTTTTTCGCCACCGCGTGGGCGGCCCTCATGGAACCGTCGCCGCCTATGACGATGAGCCCGTCCGGCGCTATCTTCCTCAGGGTATCGGATATTTTTTTCATTCCCGCGGTCGTTTTTGACAGCGGGCATCTCTGCGTTTTGAGGAAGGTGCCGCCCGATGATATTATGCCCGACGCGGATTTCGAATTGAGGCTCGTATAATCGTCTTCCAGCAAACCCCACCAGCCCCGGCGCACGCCCGTCACACTCATGCCGCAGAAGACGGCTGTTCTTATCACGGCACGCAGAGCGGCGTTCATTCCCGGAGCGTCGCCGCCTGTTGTGACAACGGCTATATTCATTTTTTCATCAGCTTCGCGGCGGCCTCGGATCCGAAATGGTCCTTAAAAAAAGCCATGCTGCCGTCGAGTTTCTGCTTCATTTCCGTATAATCTTTCCCGCCTATCCTGTCTTTCATCTCGTCCAGTTTTTTGGACACTTCATCTATTTTTGAACGGGCGCCGGAGCTTTCCCTGAGTATTATCTCGCCCAGCGCTTCAATGCTTTCGGCAAGGTCTTTGAGCTCGTCGTTGTTTCTGAGACGGATTTTACCTCCGAAATAACCTTCCTTCATAATATCAAGCGTCCTTTCTATCACAACCAGAGGGCCGATGAGATGGTGAAAGAAAAGCGTCAGCTTTATAAAAACCATTACAAGGAATATGCCCGAAATATAGAGCACGCTCATCCGCGTTTCATGCACGAGCGCCTGCACCTCTCCGAGGGAAAGATTCTCGGCGAATGTGGAATGCGTTATCCTGTAATCCATCACGAGCACCGAGATCACCGCCGCCATTAAAACCATGAACACCGTCACCAGCACATACTTTATCTGGATCTTCGGTTTCGCGAAAAATTGTGTCCTTTGCATCATATCCTCCTTAACTTTATCATTATTTCGACGGGGTTATCCCGCGCTTGGAATTCCTGACAAATTCTATAAGATTTTTCAAAGCCGGCGTCTGATTCAGTTTTTCCGCCTCTTTCAGCGCCTCGTCCTTCAGGAGAGGACTCCTGAAAATGATCTTGTATGCCTTTTTGAGGAGTGTCAGTTCTTCCGGAGAAAAACCGGCCCTGGAAAGGCCTATGCGGTTGAGGCCGTAAACAAAAGCCGGGCTTCCGGCAGTCATGGAATACGGCGGCACGTCCTGATTGATCCTGGCGGTGCCGCCGACCATGGCCAGCTCTCCTATGCGGGTGAACTGATGCACACCCGCATAGGCGCCCAGAATGGCCCGCTCGCCGATGGCGACATGGCCGGCCAATCCTACGCAGTTTGACATTATAACGCCGTTTCCGACCCTGCAGTCATGGGCCACATGCACATAGGCCATGAGAAGAACATTGTCTCCGACAACTGTCCTGCCCGTGGCCGTTGTTCCCCTGTTGACCGTGACAAATTCGCGTATCGTGCAGTTTTTTCCGATCTCGCAAAAAGTTTCCTCTCCCGCGTATTTCAGGTCCTGCGGCGGCGTGCCCAGGACGGCGTAAGGCGACACCTTTGTGCCTTCGCCTATGGTCGTATTCCTGTCTATAACAGCGCCCTGTCCAATAGAGGCGCCGTCCATTACGCGGACCTTCTCTCCGATGCTGGCGAAAGCCTCTATCTCAACATTTTTTCCTATCACCGCGCTTCGCGCTATCTGAGCTTTATCCGATATCATTCTTTATCCACCAGCGAAAATGAGAATTCGCACTCGCACACCAGAGCATCTCCCACATAGGCCTGTCCGGCGGCTTTTCCGCCTCTCATCCTCGGCCTGATGATCTCAACCTTGAGGATGAGCTCGTCGCCCGGATTTACCGGCCTGCGGAATTTCACATTATTGATTCCCATGAAAAAAGGCAGTTTGCCCTTCCAGTCCGGCTTTGAAAGAAGAAGAACGCACGCCGTCTGCGCGAGGGCTTCCGTTATCAGCACGCCCGGAAGAACCGGCCTTTCGGGAAAATGTCCCTTGAAAAACCATTCATCGGGCAGGATCAGCCGACGGCCGACTGCCGCTTTCGCCTCTTCAGTGATGGTGACGCTGTCTACAAAAAGGAAAGGCGGACGATGAGGTATCGCGGATTTAACGCCTTCCAGATCCAGTTCCATCGGATATTCGGGGACAACGCCCCCTCCGGTCATTTCTATGTCTTTGGCAAAAAGTTTCGCCAGAGCCGTGTTGGAGGTGTGGCCGCCGCAGAAAGAAGTGATGTCCGCTTTTACGGGACGGCCTATCAGATACAGGTCACCCATGAGATCGAGTATCTTGTGACGCACGAACTCGTCTTCAAAAGTCATCATCTCTTTGTTGTGGATGCCCTTCTCTCCTATGACGATGGCGTTCTTGAGGCTGCCGCCTTTGGCAAGGCCTATGGCCTCGAGCTGCTCTATCTCATAATCAAAACAGTATGTTTTCGCGGGAGCTATTTCTTTTTTGAACACTTCCTCGTCTATGATGATCTCAAGACGCTGTCTCTTGATAAGCGGATGGTCGTATTCGATCTCGGCCGTCACCTTGAAACGGCCCGACGGAAGGGCTTCCACCTTCGCCTCGTTGTCGGAGTAGGCAATTTTCATTGAAGGCGTGTAATATCTTTTTTC
>VMTH01000161.1 GCA_013791745.1 Candidatus Omnitrophota bacterium | reverse complement strand
ATGTGAACTCGCCGTCTCCACCGAAGTTGGCTCGAAGAAGCTACGCTTCTTCTTGACCTTCGCTTTCGCTGTGCGAAAGCTCGGTGGATGAAGATATAGTCTAATCATAACTTTCACTTTAGCTATAGCTAAAGTTCAGTGATTGAACAGGCTAGTAGAGCCCGCGAGTTCACATCAACGGCTCTGTTCGGCACCTTAACATATCGGGGTGCATCAGCAGTAATGCTGTTACCTGTTACTTGCAAAAATTTTGCAAGAAAAAATTGACTTATAACGGTAAACCCTTAATTGTTTTGTGAAAGAAAAACAAAAGGAAATACCGTGGGAAGTGAGCACATAAAATTTATGTGCTTCACCCCGTAGAGACTTGCTCTATAATTTGATAGGGAAAGAGCAGATGGAAAATTTATTTTCCATAAAACGTCAACTCCCGCGAAAGGCGGGATGAAGATATAGTCCGATACTCTTAGAAATAAGAGAAAACACAATAGCGATGTCGGCTCATCACAGCGCGGGGGTGGAGAAGCTCCCAAGCGTTTGGCTGTTCGCCAATTAAAGTGGTACGTGAGCTGGGTTCAGTACGTCGTGAGACAGTACGGTCCCTATCTGGTACGGGCGTAGGAAATTTGAGGAGAGCTGTCTCTAGTACGAGAGGACCGAGATGGACAAACCTCTGGTGTACCAGTTGTTCCGCCAGGAGCATCGCTGGGTAGCTACGTTTGGCAAGGATAACCGCTGAAAGCATCTAAGTGGGAAGCCAACTCCAAGATAAGATTTCCCTGTCCAGGTCTTTAGCCTTCGGGTTAAGGATCAAGGCAATAAGGTCACTGGAAGACTACCAGTTTGATAGGTGGCAGGTGTAAGGCGAGTAATCGCCGGTTGAGATGCCCTCGGGCATTGAGACCATTACCCACGAGTTTAGACTTCGGTTTGAGTGAGGAGGTAATGAGCTGAGCCATACTAATAGACCGAACGACTTGACCGTATTATTCAGTCTTGTTCATACGGTCGAAGATAGAACACCTGAGGTGTTTTATCTCTGACGAACTTCAAAATTCTTTTTTGGCGCCTATAGCGAAGGGGCAACACCCGTTCCCATTCCGAACACGGCCGTTAAGACCTTCAGTGCCGATGATACTGTGTTTACGCACGGGAAAGTAGGGCGGCGCCAAAATTAAAACCACACATCCTCTTGATTCATTTCAAAGAACTGTTTAAAACAGAATTTATCTAAACTTTTCTTTTCTCAAACATCAAGAATATTTCGTTTTGCCCTCAAAATACTGACACTATAAAATATGAGGAGATTTTGACTATATTACTACACGAATGTTAGTTTTTTGATGGTGAAATTATTTTTGCAGATTTCAATAGAAATACTATCTATCTCCAAGGTAGATAGCTTTTTTATAGTGGAATTATTGTTACAGTTTTGAACAGAAAGAATTATTGGAACTGTTTGCTTAAATTTAAACGATATTAAGTCTCCACAGGAATCAGTTTAAATTCTAACAACATTGGATATCCTATATATTGAACTGCTCTCTCAGTTTGTTTAGCCAAAGCTTTTGTTCCTCGATATGCTTTTAGTTTCGCAATCTTTAACTGAGAAGCCTTAATGTGATATTTAAAATCATCAAGTTTATGAGGATAACTTTTGGGATAGTATCTTTTACCCTTGCTATCGCAGAATGAAGCTTGCTTACCTTTTAATCTCATATCAGGATGCATTTCTGTTATAAAAATATACCCATCTTGTTTACAAACCCTTTTCATTTCAGAAAATGCTTCATCCAATTTTTTTATATGTTCTAAAACTAGAGAACAAGAGACAATATCAAAATATTTATTTTTAAATGGAAGTCTCTTAGAGATATCATGCTGAATGAATCTTACGTTCTTAGATCTATTATTTTCTTTTGCTTTTTTCAGCATGTTGGTAGAAAAATCAACTCCTGTTACTTTCGCATTTAATTCAATAAATTTTGAGGTATGTCTTCCTGTACCACAGCCCAAATCTAAAATTTTTTTATCATTTAATGATGATGTAAATTCTTTATTAAATACGCTATCTTCCAAAGCCATCATTGAATTTCCATCTGATTCATATTGTTCAGCCCAGAAATCATAAGCTTTTTTAACCGAAATATGTTGTTTCTTCATAAATATACTATGTAAATTTTATTTGCTGCCAATTTCCAGCTAAACTATACCATATTTCTGTTGAAACCTGCAAGTATATTTTGGATTTTGAAAATGCAAGCATTCTAACAGGATACTTGCCAAACCCTGGGGGAGGATAATTTATAGTTGCTGAATTATTTGCCGTTTTCCTTTTTGCCGTCCACGGTGGTGACAAAGAGCAGTATGAGCGTTGTTTTTTCGTCAATTGTTTTTATGGGGACGGCTTTGACAGAGACTTCTCTGCGTGAGGCCGATGGGAAATACACGGAAACCTTGGCCTGTTCCTCTCCGGAGACCGCGACCCGATCAAGAAATTTTCTAAACTCCGTATTCTGGGCGTGCTTTGTTACGACATCCAGCGGAAAGGATCGTGTTTCAAGGTTCCATATTTTTTGCGCGGAGGGATTGAGAGAAGCTGTGTTTTCGTCAAAGTCGACCATTATAACGGCATCGGAGACATTTATACTGATAGTCATATACGCTTTCGCGGATTTCGCCACATTTTTTGCGCGGAGCCTGTCGTAATTATTCATATTGTTGAACAGTTTGCTGAGTTTGAGTGTCAGCATATCCAGTTCGTTATTTATTTTTTCGGGAAAATCCGTGGTAAAGGAGCCGGATGACACTATCTGAAGCTGATTGTTTATTTTTGAAAGTTTTTTTGAAAATGAGAAAACCAGAAAAATCAGGCCGGCCGCGATTATTACGTCTGAGATCGTCACAAAGATGCGTACGGTTGTCTCGTTTGAAAAAAAGATGCTGCCGGCCATGGATAAAAAGCAGATAAATATAAGGATGAACATCGTGTTGCGGTAGAGATTTTTCATTTTCGTGTTAGATGTTTTTGATATCTTTGTCTGTTCCGGCGACGATAATTATGTCATTCTCGTCAAAATAAGTTTCGGGATCGGGCACGGTGTCTATTTCTTCCTTTGTTGTTTTGCTGCCGGTCGCTTTGTCAATATCAGGTATGTTTCTTTTTATGGCGACTATGTTTATTCTGTTTTTCTGCCGCAGATTAAGTTCCGAAATCCTTTTTCCCACAAATTGCGTAGGAACTTTTATCTCGGCCATGGAATGATTTTCACCCAGCGACACCCTTTTGAGGATGCGGGGGGCGATAATGGCGTTTGCGATTTCTTTCCCCATTTCATTTTCAATTTCAATAATCCGGGTAACGCCTATGGCTTTCAGTATTTCTTTCTGTGTCGGCGTGACAGCCCTGCTGAAAATTGAGGGAACACCGAGTTTCTTGAGCAGTATGGAGGTCAGAAGACACGCTTCAACATCCTCGCCGATGGCCACCACGGCCAGATCGACGTCGCCAAGCCCTATGTTTTTCAGCGTTTTTTCATCGGTGGCGTCACAGGCAACGGCGACAGTGACATATTCTTTCAGCTCTTCTATGCGGTCTTTGTCGCGGTCAATGGCTATGACCTCAACGCCGCTTGACGCCAGCGCCTTGGCGAGAGCGTTCCCGAAACTTCCCAACCCTATAATCGCTATCTGTCTCATTTGTTTATTCCCTCCGGATTTCTTCCTATATTCTATAAATCAAAACGCAAATTGCCAATACAAAAAATTCGCTTTTTCCATTTAGCCCAGCAGAACTCTTTCGCTCGCGTAAGAGATATCAAGACGCTGTTTATGCCCCATGGTCGCCAGGGCTATGGTCAGAGGCCCGAGCCGTCCCATAAACATAACGGCAATGATCACATATTTTGAGACTTCCGAAAGTTGCGCGGTTATACCCGCTGAAAGCCCCACCGTGCCGAAAGCGGATACCGCTTCAAAAACAATATCTTCAAAGGGAAGATTTTCCGCGTAGAGCATGATTCCCCCGGCGGACATAATGATGATAAAAGCATAAATAATTATAGCGACAGCCCGCCGCTCGAAAAACGGCGGTATGGCGCGCCCGGCGACCGTTATTTCGCTCCGGCGCCTGATATGAGTGACGGCCACAAGCAGTATGATCGCGAAGGTGACGGTTTTTACCCCGCCTCCCGTGCCGCCGGGAGAGGCGCCTATGAACATAAGGCCTATTGCCGTGAATTTGCTGAAGGGTTTAAGGGAAGCCGTGTCAACGGAATTGAATCCCGCCGTCCTGGATGTGACGGAAAGAAAGAAAGCGTTCAGCCATTTATTCCCGGCGCTCATATCTTTCATGGTGTTGTTCCTCTCGCCGGCATAAAAAAACAGCGTTCCGCACAAAAGAAGCGCCGCCGTGAGGCCTACGGCAAGACGCGTGTGTATTTTCACTCTTCTTTTTTTTCCGGACAGGCGGTTGAACACATCAAGCATTACGACGAAACCCATTCCCCCCATGATGATCAGCAGCGAGAAAACCATGATCGCCCCCGGACTTCCGGCAAAGAGAACCACGCTTGAATCAATGAGTGAAAATCCGGCGTTGCAGAAAGCCGACACCGAATGGAATACCGCCATCTTAAGGGCTTCGCCCGCCGCGTAAAACTGCCTGAAACTGAAAAAGAGGAAACCCGCGCCTATTATTTCGGCCCCGAAAGTGGCAAGAAGCAGAAAATTGAGTATTTCCCGCGCGCTGCGGATGCTGTCTTCGTTGAGGGCGTCCTGAAGCAGCACTTCCTGCGTTTTTGATATTTTTTTTCCCAGAGCGAGAAAAAGAGATACGGAAAATGTCATAAGTCCGAGGCCGCCGAGCTGTATCAGCAGAAGGATGACGGTTTTACCGAAAAGAGTAAAACCCGTCGCTGTGCTTCTTACTATAAGGCCCGTCACGCAGGTGGCGGAGGTGGCCGTAAAAAGGGAGTCAATAAAAGAGATGCCCTGCCCAACAGGGGTGGAAATGGGCAGCATGAGCAGAAAAGTG
Source organism: Candidatus Omnitrophota bacterium (assembly GCA_013791745.1). NCBI lineage: Bacteria > Pseudomonadati > Candidatus Omnitrophota > Candidatus Omnitrophota bacterium. Next base: position 31,924 of record VMTH01000161.1, on the reverse strand, counting down.
CCGACAGCAATCGCGCCGGCGAAACTCATTATCAGGGCAAGAGCGGGCCTTTTTGCGAAAAATATCATAGCCGAATTTTACAATAAGGGAAAGCATAAAACAAGAGCTTAACGGCCCAAGAGCTGTATATTTTTTTGGATGTTTTCTTTTTCGGGGCATTCAAGTTCAACGGCCTTTTCCCACGCTTTCAGCGCCGCTGGGATATTGCCGCTGAGATAAAGGGCGTTGCCGAGATTATTATAGACTTCGCCGTATTGTCTGATCCTGATGGAGTCAAGGAATTTATTTATAGCCCCGGTGTAATTTTTTGTGTTCACATACAGCATGCCGAGGGCATAGGCGGATTTGCCGGATGTGGGCGAGAGCCTGTGCGCGCGAAGCCATGAGGATTCGGCTTTTTTGAAATCTCCGGCCGCGTAGCTGTCATATCCTTTTTTTCTCGAAATATCCGCGGCAAAATCTTTGCCTATGATGAACAGAGAGGTAACGGCAATGAGCGCGATGACGATGCCGGGCGCTTTGCCCTGTTTCAGTTTTTCATCCCCGCCGTCAAAAGAAAGTATGAGAGGAAGGAGCATGAGCGAGGAGGGAAGTTCTCCCGGAAAATTTGTGATGGAATCAAGCATAAAGGCGATCAAAGCCGCGAAAGCGTAGAAGTTTTTTTTACGCAGCAATATCAGCGCCGAAATTAAAAGCCAGGCATAGGCCAGCGCTCCCGCAATGCCGGATTCGGCCGCTATTTGTATATAGTCGTTGTGTATTTTGCTTTCAGAAGTGGACTTGAGCGTCCAATCCCGTTTGACCTTATTCTGGTAAAGAGCGAAATTGCTTTTTACGCCTCCCCAGCCGGCCCCGAGGACGGGTTGTTTTTTCAGTATTTCAACGCCGACTTTCCATTTAAAAAAACGCTCTTTGACAGACATTTGTTTTGATGAGATATCTGTCGCGAAAATGGCAACGATAATGACCAGCAAATGCGCGGGGAAAAGAATTCCCGGGAGCGAAAACTTGTTTTTTTTGCCGAAGAAAAAGAGCGCCAGTACAGGCAGCAGCGCGAGGATGCTGCCGGCGGTTTCGCTGGGCAGTATTGCTATATAAGGAAGCGCCGTCAGATATTGCTTGTTTTTCTTTTTCGCCCAGTATATAAAAAGCGGGAAACTGATCAGGAGATAACTTGAAAGGAAATTGGGGTTGCCAAGGGTGGATGAGACTCTTCCCGCGAAACCCGTAGTAAAAGAAAACATGAGGAAAGCGCTTTTCTGGCCGATGGCCGCGGCGCACACGATGATTATCGCGTATGCTGTAAAATCCAGGGCCTTTTCCCTGCCGCTGTCGTCTATGAAGAAATAAAGAAGAAGAATGCTTGCCGTCCCGGCTAGTTTCAGGGCGGAGACGCTGAGATTGGAGCTCGCGGCGAGGGAAAGAAAGATAATGGCGAGAAAAACCGAGATCTGTACGGAAAGATGTCCGCGCCGCGTTCCCCCGGCGCCGTAGAGCGTTTTGAGGGAAATATAACAGAGGGTCAGGCACACGAGCAGATTTTTAATAAGATAAGGGTCCAATCCCCATGGGTTGACCGCAAGAGGCACGAGCAGAAAGAGTAAGGGTATCAAATTTTATTTAAGCCACTTTTTTATTGTCGCGGCGTGTTTTGCAATGATTTTCAGGGCTTCTTTTTTTGACGGGGCTTCGCAGGAGAGAGTAAAGGCGGCCCTGTCGGATGAGGGCATAAAAAGGATCCATGAGTTTTTTTCTATCACTTTTATCCCGTCCACAAGTTCGGTTTTCGCCGCGGGAAAAGCTTCCGAGAGTTTCCTCATCAGAAGGCCCTTTTTCTCCCAGGGGCAGTAAATGGACCGCCCGGATATTTCGGGGTCTTTTATTTTTGACGCGATTTCGGCAAGGCTCACGCCGAGCTCCGAGCACAATTCAATGATCTTGCAGACGCTGAACATCCCGTCAAAACTCGGCTGGAATTCCGGAAAAATAAAACCGCCTTTGCCGTCGGCGCCGAAGATTATGTCTTTTTGCTTGCAGGCGCTCATCAGCCTCTGGGGTGTCGCTCCGGAGGACAGGGCTTCAAGGCCGTATTTCCCTGCTATTTTTTTTGCCTCTATGGTACAGTTGACCGGCAGGCATATTTTCCCTTTCTTTTTTGACATTCCGATGAGCGATAGGACCACAAGGAGGGCTTTCTGGGAATGGATACGCCTTCCTTTTCCGTCCACAAGAAATATTTTTTCTCCTCCCACGTCAAACATCACGCCCAGATCCGCTTTCACCGATTTCACGACATTGGCCACGGTGTCTATGGATTGCACGAATTCTTCGTGGGTTTTGCTCGTGCGCTGCGGATGGAGAACGCCGTTTAAGGAGATTGTTTCTATTTTTAGCCGTCCGAGTATAGAGGGGAAAATGAGCGAGGCGGGCGAGAAGGCATAATCACAGATTATTTTAACGCTTTTCTTTCGGATAACGCTCTCGTTGAGGCTGCTCAGAAAACCTTCCCTATAATATTCGGATGCCCGCGGAGGCAGCATTATCTCACCCACCTCATCAATTCCGGCGCGGCTTATGTCGTCTTTAAAAAAGGTCTGCTCTATGGCTTTTTGTTTCGCGGGAGATATCTCGCAGCCGCTCTCGTCAAAGAACAGTATATCTATTATGCGCGGGTCAAAGGGCGACATGCGCACATGGATGCCGCCGGCTTCGCCCTCCTTTCCGCTCTCGTATCTCACCACGGGGATAGGCATGGTCCTGAGGTCGCCGACTTTTACGCCTGTGGATATCAATCCCGCTATGATGGATCTTTTGATCATCCTTGAATTCTGATTGGCGTCGCGGGATGTCAGGACATAATTGCCTTTGCCTATTTTATCGCCCAGCGCCGCTCCGATGCGCGTGGCGAATTCGGGAGTGATCTCTATGTTCGCGAGGCCGTTTATGCCGTGGCTGCCGAAAAGATTCCTGGAAAACCTGTCGGACCAGATCACCGAGCTGTTCACAAAAGCTCCCGCCTCCACTGTTTTTTGCGGCCAGACTTTTATGTGGGCTTTCAGCGTCGCTCCCGCGCCTATTTCGCAGTCATTGCCTATGACGGCTCCCGGCGAACTCTTTACATTCTCCGAGATATTCGTCCCGAAGCCCACTATCGTTTCTTTTATGTCGCAGTGATGGCCGCAGCCGGAATCTGCCTGCATGACGCTCCGGGATATTTTGGAGTGTTTGCCTATGCGGCAGCCGTCGCCGAAACAGGAGTCGCCTATCGTAGCGCCGTCTTCAATCGTGACATTATCTCCGAAGATGGCGGGGCCGTCAAATCTGATCTTTTCGGGTATCACGGTGTTTTTACCCGCCCAGACGGGGAAACCGTCTCTGACAGTCTTACGCGATTTTATGCTGAGTTTGATTTTTCCGGTCATCGCGTCGTAATGGCTGTTGAGGTATTCGTCGAGATTCCCTACGTCTTTCCAGTAGCCGGGGCAGATGTGGCCGAAAAAGCGTTCTTTATTTTCAAGAAGCAGGGGGAACAGATTTTTGGAAAAATCCATTTCGCGGCCCTCGGGAAGGTATTTGAAGATCTCGGGCTCAAAAATATATGTGCCGGTGTTGATGGTGTCGGAAAACACTTCGCCCCATGTCGGTTTTTCGAGAAAACTGGATATCCTGCCGTCTTTTTTTGTTATCACGATCCCATACTCAAGAGGATCCGGGACGCGCGTGAGGATGATGGTGGCGATGGCCTTTCTTTTTTTATGGAAGGCCACGGCTTTCTTGAGGTCAAAATCGCAGATGACATCGCCGCTTATCACCAGGAAAGTGCCTTTCATTTTTTCGCGGCATGTCCCGGTGGCCCCCGCTGTGCCGAGGTCCGCTCCGGTTTTGACATAGCTCATGTTTACGCCGAATTTCCTCCCGTCGGCGAAATGATTCTTTATTATGTCGGGCTGATAGTAGAGCAGGGATGTTATATCGGTGAAGTCGTTTTTTTTCAGCAGATTGACAACATGCTCCATTATGGGAGCGTTGGCGACGTCTATCATGGGTTTCGGTTTGGCGATGGTCAGGGGTCTGAGCCTCGTGCCGAAGCCGCCCGCGAGAATTATTGACTGCATGATTTACCTCCGCTGATTTATATCAGAAACGTATGCGTGTTTCGGCCGTCGTTGTTTTTGTGGGATTCCCCTCACTGTCATAATTGCGCCTGGTGACGATGAGCATGGTGACATTCGGCGCGACGCGGTATCCCACTTTCAGCGCCAGTATGGCGTTTTCATCCACTTTTTTTATATCGTTCCACGTGTGCGCGCCCTTTTTATCGTAATCGGCTTCCAGCGTATAGTTGGCTAGGAACGGCAGTTGCGCCATTGAAGCCGAGGCTATGAGGTGCGGATAAAAGGGGTCATCACGTTTTACGGTGTTGTAATCTTCATAAGACGCGCGGAAATCTATTATCCTGAAAAACGAGAACCATGCCTCTATGTAAGGGCCGACTTTTACGGGATCTTTTGTTCTGCCCCAGAGCTGCCTTACGGCTTTTGTCGTTGATGAATTCGTCACGTTGAATCTCTGCCAGCGGCTCAGGTCGTAATGGCCGTCAAAGTAGCCGGGGATAAAATTGTCCTCCACAATCCTGTATTCACCGCGGAAATTGAGGAAAAACATCTTGCCGCTTATTCCGGCGCTCTTGCCGATTCCTCCGTCAACAAGATTAGTTGTTGAAGAGGTGTTGAAGGAATCGTAAGTGTCACCCATCTGCATTTTTGCTATATCGCCGTAAATTGACGCGTTGAAATATTTGAAGTTGAGCAGAGGCAGTTCCACATCGGCGCCTATTATCGTGACGGCGTCGTTTTTGGTTTCGGAATCGGAGTCGGGATCTTTGTCCGTGCCGGCCGACGCCGCGATCTTCAAATTTCTCAGCAGCGGGATACCTGTCTCCAAGAGCGGCCGCGCATAGAATCTGCCGCCTATGATATCCGCTCTTGTCACATCGTCCGTCATGGCTTCAATCCCCCATTTGTTCCTGTCCAGATCGAATTCAAGTCCTATTTTCTTGACATTGGGATAGCGGGCCATGTTGGAGTAATTGTTCACTATGAAACCGTGTCCGATAGAGACCGGCCTTCTGAACCTGCCGATGAGAAAATAAAAAGGATCCTGGTGCTTGTGCCCCCATCGTATGTAATCTATTTTCTCGGGGTAGCGCTCTTTAGTCCACTCATCTTTCAGTATCTGATTATTCTCATCAAAATGCACGACAAGCTCAAGGCCTATGCCGAGTTTACCGAAGGTCAGTTCGGGATACATGCTGAATTCGTAATAAACTTTTGTCACTCCGTCGCGGGTGAGGGCGACAGCTCCGATGGAGCCGTTCATGGCAACATTCCCCGACGCGGCCGCGGTCTGGCCGCTTTCGGCGCTTTGCTCGCGCGGCGCCTGGGCCGAAGCGCTCGCAACTGGCGCGCTTTTGGGAGCGGCGCTTTTTTTTGCTTTCTCCGCTTTTTCCTCGGCTTTTTGAGGCGGGGTTTGGGCTTTCGCGGGCGGGGATGCCGCTTCGCCTTCTTTCACCGAAGACATCATGCCTTTTTCCACGAAAACCTCTTCGCCGGCTCCGGATGAATCCATCACCCCGACAATACCCTCGTCCACATAGACATCGGTTTTTTTGCTCTCGTCCACATCAACCGTGAATTTTGTGCCTCTGACGGCGCAAACGGCCGCCGGCGTCCTGACGGTGAATTTTTTGGAAGGGGGGAGTTTCTCTACTTTCGCGTAGATCCTTCCGAGCCAGATGTCCATTTCCTTCAGGTCTTCACTGTTTTCTTTCAGCGAGAATATGGAATCCCCCATGATATCCACGCTGTGTCCGTCTGATAACTTGAGGCTGACCTCGGCTCCGGCTTCGGTTGTTATTGAATCGCCGGCCGAAACGCGCATGTCTTTTTTCAGGATTTCCCATACCCCCCCGCTGTTGAGGTGGGCTCTGCCGGAAATTTTCAGAACGAAAGCTTCCTGGGCAAAAACAGAAGAGCAGAAGGCCATGACCAAAAGTATTTTTTTCATTTTTCTTTTCCTCCAAATACAAACGCCGCCGGGTCCCGGTTTTTCTTTCGCATTGCCCGCGTGCGTGCCGCCGCCACCGGAAAATTTTATCACTTTTTCAGCTTTCTTACAAGGAAACTGTATTCCTGTGATTTTGAGAGGATTTCCCCGCCCCTCCTGCCCCGGGTGATCTCTTTCGCGAGCGTTCCCAGAGTTTCGGCGGGAAAGCCCATCCTTATCAGTTCCGCGCTGCTGTGAAAGGGTTTTTTTCTTTTCAGGTGCAGAAGATAATCCATGACCCTTTTTTCCGTTTTCTGGAAATTCGCGGGATTATCCGAGGCGGCTATCAGGACTATAAATAAAAGCTGTTCGTCACGAAGGGCATCAGCCTCGACGCGCCAGGCCGGATCGTTTTTGATTATTTCACGCAGTATTTTATTTATATTTTTTCTGGGGAACAAAATAGCTGCGGTGTCTTTTTTTCCGAAGTTAAGATTTTGAACGAATGTTTTTTGCCGCCCGGGGGAAACATCTTTAAGCAGTATGAGGAGCATGTAAAGCGGAAGACTGAATTGTCCGCCGAGGTAAATGAAAAAATCCAGCCATATGAGCCGGCCTGTTTTTAAATCCCGCACAGCGTTTTTTTTCACATCCGGCAGAATTTTTCCCGCCAGGCCCAGCGAAAGAGCTGTTTTCATAGCTTCAGGGGCGTTGATTTCGTTGAGGAGCAGCATCAGTTCTCTTTTAGCGCGGAACGGCGAGATGTTTTTGAGCATACCGTCTTTAAGCGCCTTTAGTATCAGGCCTTTTGTGCGGGGTTCTATGCGGAAGCCGAACCGGGCGGCGAAACGCACGGCTCTGAATATGCGCGTGGGATCGTCCTCAAAGCTGCCGTCATGAAAAACGCGGATAACGCCTTTTTTCAGATCATTGAGGTGCGATTCCGCCGAGCAGAGTTTGCCGAAATCATGAGGGTTAATGGAAATATAAAGAGCGTTGACGGTGAAATCTCTTCTCAGGGCATCCTGTTTTATTGTTGAGAGCCTGACGCTGGGAAGTTCCCCCGCGGCGGCGTAGTGTTCCTCTCTGGCGGAGGCGATGTCAATTGTAAGGTCTCCTGTTTTTATTTTGGCCGTGTTGAATTTTCTGTTCAGGGAGGCCGCGCCGCCGAGTTCAGAGACAATATCTTCGGCGAGAGAGCATGCGTCACCCTCCACGACGCAGTCTATATCAAGGTTGGGAAAGCCCAGCAGTATGTCGCGCGCGAAGCCGCCCACGATGTAAGCGCGCTCTCCCCGTTTTGCCGCGAGAGCCGAGATGCCTTTTATTATATTCCGCTCCGCCGATGTCAAAGCTGACAGCAGGCGCGGGAAACCTGATTTTATTTTTATCGCCATTTGCAAAGTGATTCTACCAAATTTTCCGCGTCTGATAAAATACGCCGCAGATGCCGCTTATTGACTATTGACCTTAAAGCGGCCTTATTGGTAAAATTCAACGGTGATAGAAGTGTTTAGAGATCAAGGAGAATTTAAAGGTATGAAAAAAATTATGGTGATTGTTCTTTGCGGTTTTTTGGCCGCCTGCGGCGGCAAGAAAGCGATGACGGCTGAACAAGAAGCCCGCTTGAACGCGAGGGATGCCATCATCAGAGCCGAAAAAATTATAGCTGTGTGCGCCCAGGAGGAAGTGCCCGTGCCTGACGCAGAAAAACTTCTGAACGAGGCGAAGCAGGCCCTTGAGGGCGGCGATTATCTCCCCGCGAAGGAAAAGGCGGACGCTTCATATTCTCTGGCGAAAAAAGCGTTGGATGACGCGCGCGAGGCAAGGGAAAAGGCTCTTAGAGAGGCGAGGAAAGAGTTTGACGCAGAAAGGGCTGATTCTTATACTGTCAGGAGCTGGGCTGAAACGCGGGATTGTCTCTGGAACATAGCCAAACAGAGCCGGATATACAATGATCCGTGGCAGTGGAAAAAAATATACATGGCTAACAAGGACCAGATAAAAGATCCCGACCTCATCTACAAAGGACAGGTTTTTAAAATTCCGCGTTAAAATTTGATAACAAAAATTATCCATATCAGAAATCAGGGCGAATTGTCCGATATATTCGGGCCCTACGACAGCAACATCAAAAAGATCAATCAAATGTTTGATGTGGGCGTGAGCGTCAGGGCGAACAGCATTGTCCTGCGCGGAAAAGCGCGCGATCTGGACGAGGCCGCTAAAGAAATTGAGAATCTCCGCAGAGGGGGCGTTCTTACGGACAAGCGCACCGGGGCCGATATTGTTCCTTCCGCCCAGCCGCCTCTTACATTCCGCGGCGGCCGTAAGATTTCTCCGTCTTCTCCCGCGCAGAAAAAGTATATGGAATCAATGCTGAAAAACCCCGTCACGATTGCCACGGGCCCGGCGGGGACGGGGAAAACTTTTCTGGCAGTCCTGTGCGCTCTCAGCTTTCTTGAGGAAGGGAGATTTTCCAAAATTATACTTTCCCGGCCCATTGTGGAGGCCGGCGAGCGGCTGGGCTATCTTCCCGGGGACTTTGAGGAAAAAGTGAGCCCCTATCTTGCTCCGCTCAACAGCGCTTTTATAACGCTGGCGGGCGAAAGATATTACGGGAGGCAGAAAGCCGCCGGTGTTATAGAGATCGTTCCGCTGGCCTATATGAGAGGAAGGACGTTGGACGACGCCTTTGTCATTCTTGATGAGGCTCAGAACACAACGGCCCTTCAGATGAAAATGATCCTGACCAGGCTGGGGCCCAAAGGGGCGATATGTATCAACGGCGATGAAACGCAGATAGATCTTGAAAGAGGGGTGAAGTCCGGCCTTGTCAACGCGCACGAGGTGCTTGCGGGCATCAGGGGTATCAAATTCATTAAGTTCAGTAAGAGGGATGTTGTCAGGCATCCGCTCGTTAAGAAAATAGTGGCGGCATACGGAGCCGTTAAAAAATAAAGGATAATCATGGGCAGAGTTAAAAGTTTTTTTTCGCGTATTTTCCAAAGTTGGGCCGAGGCGCTGGATAAGCCCTCAAAGAATAAAAATATTCTGAAAAAAGACATTCCTTTTCCGGCATGGCTGCTCGGTGTCCTGATCTCATTGAGCGTGCTGATGGCGCTATCGGCGGAATTCGGTTTTGAAAAAAATTTCATCGCCGGGTCCGGGCTCTTTGTGATTATATGGATATACGCCGCTTTCTCGTTCATTAAAACTGAGAAAGAAATGAACCCGTCGAAGATCCTTTTGTCAGGGCTTGTTATTGTCTCAGCGGTGCTTATGACGCAGTTCGCGAAATCCAGAGAGATCAGCATGTATTTCGTCTTTACCCCGGCTGCGGCAAGCCTTCTTAATTTTCTTGTCTCGCGCCGGGTGGCGGAGAATGCAGCGCTGCTGATAAGTTTGATAGTGTCGTTCATATATCTCGGCAATTTCGAGGTGTTTTTTATTTCTTTCGTCGGCGGACTGGGGGCGATAGCTTTCCCCAGGAGAATCATAAAACGCTCTGATATATTTTTAAACGCTCTGTCCATATTCGTGTTTCTCCTCGCGGCGAATTTCGCGCTGCAGCTGCTGGGTATACACAGCGGCAATCTTATCTATGACGGTATAAGGTCGCCGTTCCTTGTCTCGTCGCTAACTTTTATTTTTATCATCAGCTTCTTTCCCCTTTTTGAGTGGGTTTTAAATCTGACCTCGGATGTGAGGCTGATAGAGCTCGGGGATTTCAACCACCCGCTTCTGAAAAAACTTATGATAGAAGCCCCCGGAACATATCACCACAGCCTTATGGTAGCGGCCCTGGCCGAGGCCGCGGCCGTATCCATAAAATGCAACAGCCTGCTGGCGCGTGTGGGGGCATATTATCATGATGTCGGGAAAATAGGCAAGGCGCAGTATTTCATCGAGAACCAGCTTGAGGGGAATGTGCATGAAACGCTGAAACCGGAAATGAGCGCCCTTGTGATCCTTTCCCATGTTAAAGAGGGCGTCAAGCTCGCCGCCGAAGCCGGGGTGGATGAGTGCGTGCTTGATTTCATAGCGCAGCATCACGGCACCACCATAGTGCAGTATTTTTTCAGGAAAGCCGCTGTTTCCGGAGGAGCCAGCGACGAAACCGTTTACAGGTATCCCGGGCCCCTGCCCCAGACCAGAGAGACGGCCATAGTTATGCTCGCCGACAGCGTAGAGGCCGCCTGCCGCTCCATAGAGGATCCGAGTTTCGAGAATATCAAAGACACCGTTCACAAGATAATCAACAATTATTTCGCCTCCGGCCAGCTCAATGAATGTCCCATAACGCTCAAAAATATACAGAAGATAGGCGATGTTTTTACAAAAACTCTGATTTCCATACATCACATAAGGCTTGATTATTCCGACGCGGATAAGCCGTCCGCGGAAAAACAGCAGTAAATGCCCCGCGTGGAGTTTTTCAGCGAAGAGCCTGTGCGGGGGCTGAATATCAGAAAACTGAGAAATTTTACATCCCGCGCCGCCGGAGAGCTCTCTCTTCAATGCCCCGTCAATGTCGTGCTGACCGGATCACAGGGCATAAAAAAGCTGAACCGCCGTTTTTTTTCAAAAACCGGGGTGACGGATGTTATGGCTTTTGATCTCGGCCGGCCCCCATTGCCGGTCGGCGGGAAATTCTGCGAAATCTATGTGTGCCTCTCCGAGGCGCGGAAAGCCGCTTTGCGTTTAGGGCACGGCATAGGAAAAGAATTGCGGATTTTAATCGTCCACGGCCTGCTGCATTTATCCGGAATGGATGATCTCTCCCCCTCGGCTAAAAATAAAATGCTGGAGGCAGGGGATGAGCTGGTGAATAAACTGGAAAGATGATTTTTATATTTCTTGCGGCTCTTCTTGTTTTTTCGGGAGTTTTCTCATCAATGGAAACATCCCTGGCGACGCTTAACCGCGCCCGGATAAAGGCGCTTTTCAATCAGACGAAACTGCGGATCTTCAGCGACTGGCTGTTGAGGCCGGGGTCGGTGCTCTCCACCATACTCATAGGGAATAATTTTGTTAATATCGCTTTCAGCTCTATTCTATCATATGTCATAATCGGCGCGGCCTTATCCCGCGGCTTTACGGCCGTCGCGTCCTCGGCCGTGGCTTTGTTTGTCACCTCAGCGCTTCTTCTTTTTTTCGGCGAGATAATGCCGAAGAACATAGCCACCACTTATCCGCAAAAGGTCAGCGGGGCGTTCGGGAGTTTTCTCAATTTTGTATCTTATATTTTCAGGCCGCTCAGCAATTTCACCACTTATTTTTCCGAACTGATCTCAGGGAGCGCAGCGGAATCCTCGGATTTGCACGTAAGCAGGGGGGACATAGGGGAGATTTCGGAAAATCTTGAGGACAGGGAGAGTTTCTCCAAGATAATATCCAAGGTGCTGTCGCTCAACCAGAAAAAGCTTTTTGAGGTGATGACCCCCCGCGAAAAAATAGTGGGGATAGACCTTAATTCGTCCGAAGAATCCATGGAGGAGCTGATAATAGATTCGGGTATATCGCGCTTCCCTGTTTATTACGGTTCTCTGGACAGGATAGCGGGCATTGTCTATGCGAGGGAAATTGTCAAAGCGCGTATTCTGGAAGGGAAGGCCGATATCAAACAATATGCCCGCCGGCCTCTTTTTATAGACGAGGCCGTCACGGTGCTGGGAGCTTACAGACAGCTTATCAACAAGAGGGTGCACATAGCGCTTGTGACGGATTCCTCGGGAACGATAACGGGAATCGTCACAATGGAGGATCTTCTGGAAGAGATATTCGGGAATATCCTGGACGAATATGACCTGAAGAGGAGCGGCGCGGAGAAATGATATTCCTTTTGATAATCAGTTTTCTGTGTATGTTTTATTTTGCCGGCACCGAGACAGCGATATGCTCTCTTTCTCCTTTTCAGAAGCAGTCAATCCTGGCAGGGCCGCCGTCGGCCGCCACGGCCTTGAGGAGATTCCTGAATACCCCTCACAGGATACTGACCTCCATACTTATAGGTAATGCGCTGTCCGTTGTCGCATCCAGCGTCCTGACTCAGCTCCTCGCGCGGGATATTTCTTCGCGTTTCAGTATGTCCATCGAGCGCACTTCCTTTGCCGCGAGCGTTGTTCTCTTCGCGTTTGTTGTTATGTTCGGCGATATACTCGCGAAAACACTCGCGAAAAAACATCCCAGAAGTTTCGCCGCCGCGGCTTTGCCTTTTTTGCCGAAAGTGGTTTTTTTTCTCAGCCCCCTGGCAAGATTGCTCTTTGCGATGAGCAGGTTTTTATCTGAATTGCTGGGAGTAAAACTTTCCAAAACTCTGCCGCGGACTAGCTCTCAGGATCTGGCGGAGGCTTCGGAGTTGGCTTATGTGTCAGGGAAAATAAGCCATGAGGAAAAAACAATGCTCAAGGGTATTCTGGAATTCCCGGAGAAAGAGGTGCGCCAGGTAATGGTGCCGGAGGTTGATATAAAGGCTGTGGATATAAACTGGGGGAAAGCCCGGATTTTCAGGGAGCTGGCGCTGTCCGGCCATTCGCGCATCCCCGTTTATTCGGGTTCGCTGGATAATATTGTGGGCGTGATATACACCAAGGATATTTTAGGCGTACTCAATATGGGCACTCTGCTGATAGTCCAGGATATCATGAGGGCGCCGACATTCGTGCCCGAGACAGCTCCGGTGAAAACCCTCCTCAAGAATTTCAGCAACGGCCGCCAGCATCTTTCTATCGTTGTGGACGAATACGGCAAAGTGACGGGGCTCATAACGCTGGAAGATGTGCTTGAGGAGATAACAGGGGATATTTTTGATGAATTCGATAAAGAGGTGGTGTATAAAAAAGAGAAAGACGGGTCCTATATCGTTCCGGCTTCGGAGGATGTGGACAGGGTCAACAGCAAACTTTCTCTTTCTCTGCCGGAGCATCCCGCCTCATCCATCGGGGGGCTGATACTTGAGCAGCTCGATTATGTGCCCCGCAAGGGCGAGTCAGTGGAAATAGACGGTGTCGTGATCGAGGTGCACAGCGCCGACCGGCAGAAGATCACGAGCGTCCGTATCCGTATCCCGGAACTATGACGGCTAAGACAAAAGCCGTGATCCTGGATAACCGGCGTGTCTGCGATAATAAAAACAGAGTGGTGGTTTTTACCGAACAATACGGGAAGATTATCACGGCGGTGGCCGGGTACGGAAAGCCGGTTAATCACTGGGGCGGCGCTTTTGAGGGCGGCAATATCCTTGAATTGAGTTTTCTGAAAAAGAGCTCTTTTTACACGATCACCGGCTGGGAAATGATCTATTCGCCGCAGGAGGCAAGCGTTATGGATTTTGCCGCCAGAGAGCTGGTCCTGGATGCCACCAATGAGATCGTGCCGGTGCACGATCCCGAGCAGGGGCTCTTCAAGTGGCTCGTCTGGTGCCTCAGGCCGTTCAGGATCAGGAAGGTGTATGCCTATCTGGCGCGGCTTATCTATCAGGGAGGTTTTCTGGATTTTTCCGACAAGATGATCATTTCGGCGCTGGAGAACAATTTTGAGAAAAATCTTGAAAAAAGTTCGCCGGAAGAGCTGGCGAGATTGCTGAAAAGAGAAGTGGATTTTATACAGAATTTTACAGGATATCCTCTAAAAAGTTATGATTTCTTCAAGAAAGCATCCCTTTCTCCGGCGCAATAAGCGCGCATATAATATTGTTTCGCGCCGGAGGTGCCGCGTCGAGGGACGCTCACGTATGTGGTTCGCTCTCATTCGCCCGCCACGGGCGGACTTCGCAAGGCTCAGCTTTGGGCACTATGCAAACCCCTTGCTCATAGAGCCCCGTCGGACACCGTCCGCCGCTCATTATAATGTTGTTTCGTGAAGGAGGCGCATGCCGGATGTTTAAAATTTCCGCTTCGGTGATTTTGTTTGGCTGCGCGCTGTGTTTTTTGAACAGTGCTTCCTCCGGCAGCGAAAACATTGAGGAAATAGTCGTTTACGGTGAACGGATCTTTTCCCCGGGCAGTGAGATAATAACAGCCGAAGATCTCGCGCTCCTGCCGGCCGATTCGCTGGAGGATGTTTTGAGATTATCGGCCGGAATAGACGTCAGGGGGCGCGGAGGCTTCGGCGTTCAGAACGACCTTTCTGTTTCAGGCGGTTCTTTTGAGCAGGTTCTGGTGCTCCTTGACGGGGTGAGAATGAGCGATCTGCAGACCGGACATCACCAGATGAATATACCGGTGTCCAAAAACGATATTGAGAGAATCGAGATAATTTCCGCCCCCGCCTCATCCGTTTACGGCGCCGGAGCTTTTTCGGGAGCGGTCAATATCATCACCAAAAAATCGCACAAAAAATCCGTGGGCGCCGAGCTGGCTTTTTATGAAAAAAATACTTTCAGCGGCAGGATAAGTTTTTCGCCGCCGATGAAGGGCGGGAATATGCTGCTTTCGGCCTCAAGAAAGAGATCTCCCGGCTATTTCCCCGGGAGGGATTTTGCCGTGAACGACTATTTCGGCAGGGTGTTTTTACCCGGGAAAAACAGCGTGAGCCTGAGCGCCGGAAGGCAGGACAAGGATTTCGGGGCGTATCATTTTTACGGCACCGGCACTTCGGGTGAAAGGGAGGAGACCTGCCTTGAATTCGCCAATCTTGAATTCAGGGTTCCGTTCAGCCGGTCGTTTTTTCTGAGCAATAAAACATTTGTCAGACGGCACGGGGATAAATTCGAATATTTGTGGGGCGGGAATTTGTACGGCAACAGCCATCAGAATATACGGAGTGGGAATGAAGCTGTTTTGCATTTCGTTTCAGGTTATAACTCTTTTTCGTGTGGGGCGGAGTATTCGCGGGAAGAAATAACAAGCAATGTTCTGAAAAACGAGCATACGCGCGCGGTGTCATTTTTTGAGCGCTTCCGCCGTAAAAAAGGGATATCCGAATTCAATCTTAATTTGAGGACGGACCGCAGCGGCCGCTGGGATAAGATAAACTCGATTTCCATGGGAGAAGAAATCACGCTGAACCGCTTGCGCGTACATATTCTTTACGCTTCGGCTTTCAGGCCGCCCTCTTATACGGAATTGCATTATTGGGATCCGGCGAATGAGGGCGACACGGCTCTTCATCTTGAAAAAAGCAGATATTACGAAACGGGCATGACGGCCGGGGCTTTTTCGGCGGCGGTTTTTCTGCGTTCCGGCAGAGATATCATAGACTGGGTGAAATTCAATTCAACGGACACTTTCCATGCGTGGAATATCCCGGAATTTGACACGAAGGGCGCGCGTTTGAAATATTTTTTCTCTTTCCGCGCGATAGGCGGCCAGGCCGGCTACACTTTTCTCAAGGCATCCGCGCCCGGAGGTATTTATGACTCAAAATACGCGTTAAGGTATCCCGCTCATAAATTTTCTCTTCGGCTCAAAGGGCATCTGTTTCCAAGAGCTTCATCACGCGCCGGCGCACTTTCAGCCCGCCACGGCGGACTTTCAGCCGCGGTGTCGGGCTCTTATTTGAAGAGGCGCTCTGAGGCGGGATATTTTGTGATGGACGCCAGAATAGAAAAGAGATTCGGCAATTACAGCCTGTTTCTGGAAGCGGCTAATTTGTTCAACAGGAAATTCCAGTCTCAGCCGCCCGTGCCCGCTCACGGCAGATGGGCGGGAGTGGGTATCACTGCCGGTTTGTAATTTCACGGGCTATTTTTTATACTTTGGAGAGCATTTATGGAAATTAAGATCTATTATCAGGATACGGACTGCGGCGGGGTTGTTTACTACGCGAATTATCTCACTTACTTTGAGCGGGCGCGCACCGAGTTTCTGCGGGAGCGCGGAGCCGACATCGGTGAGCTCATGGAGCGCGGTATCTTTTTTCTTGTCCGCCGCGCCGAGATAGATTATATAAGCCCCGCGCGCTACGGAGAGACTGTCATTGTTGAAGTGCAAGCCGGCAAATCGACGGGTGCATCAATAGAGCTGTTATATGAAATAAAGGAAAAAGCGTCGCTCAGAAGCATTGTCAAAGGCAAAACGCTGCTTGTGTGCGTCGGGAAGGATATGAAGCCTATGCGTCTGCCGGAGGAAATGAGGAAAATCGAAAGATGATTTTGACATCGTTTTTCAATTAAATTAGAATACATCATGGCACATTTAGTTATCGCGAGAAAATACCGTCCGGCGAAATTCTCTGAGATCATAGGCCAGGGGCAGGTGACGGTGACGCTCGGAAACGCCATCATCAAAGAAAAGCTGGCGCACGCCTATGTTTTTTCCGGCCCCCGCGGAGTGGGGAAGACAACCGCCGCGCGGATCCTCGCCAAGGCGGTTAACTGCGCGGAGTATCCCTCGAGCGAACCCTGTAATAAATGCGTTTCATGCAAAGCGATTCAGGCCGGGAATTCAATGGATATCATAGAGATAGACGCGGCTTCCAACAGGGGCATTGAGAATATAAGAGAGCTCCGCGAGAACGCCGCTTTTGCCCCGTCATCATCGCGCTACAAAGTTTATGTTATCGACGAGGCGCATCAGATAACAAAAGACGCTTTTAACGCGTTCCTGAAAACGCTGGAAGAGCCGCCGCCCTATATCATTTTCGTTCTTGCCACAACCGAGCCGGAAAAACTTCCCGTGACGATTCTTTCGAGATGCCAGCATTTTAAATTCGTTCTTGTGAATCAGGCCGAGGTGATGGGTGTCCTCAAAAAAATATGCGTCAGCGAAAAAGTGCCGGTTTCCGACGGCGCTCTGGAAGCCATATGCGAGGAGGCGGGCGGCTCCATAAGAGACGCCGAGAGTATTCTTGAGCAGGTTATCTCCTCCGCTTCAGGAAAAACAATAGAAAGGGAAGATGTGGAATTCATCCTCGGTCTTGTGGAAAGCGCGAAAATAAAAGAAACTCTTTCGGCTATAGCGTCCGGCGACACAAAGTCGGCCTTCGCGCTGGTAGGCGAGATTTACAGCAAGGGCTTCAGCCTTCAGCAGTTCACAAGGCAGCTCATAACGGCCCTGCGCAGGGTTCTGGCGGAGCTTTTGAGCGGCCGGGCCGGTGACGGCTTTAAAGATCCGGACCGTGTTTACTGGATGCTTGAAAGCCTGTGCTCCGCCGAGCAGAAAATGAAATGGTCAGAGTATCCGAAAATTCTGCTGGAGCTGGCTTTTTATAAGATAACCTCGGATTTTGTGCCCATAGGCAAAGTTATAGAGCTGGCAACCTCTTCCGGCGGGGATCCTGAATCTCCCGCGGCAACGAGCGTAAAAACACTGGCGGCTGCCACTAAACCGGCGGTCTCTCTCCCCCCATCTGACAAGAGCGCCGCGGATCTGGTCAAGCTGCTGAAAGGAGAGTGTGGCCCTGCGGGAAAGATATTTGATTTTGCAGAGGAAATCATCGTTGACGGCAGAAAACTCTGCTGCCGTTTTTCCGGCGAAAACGAGGTGCACGCGAAACGCCTGCTGGCCAACAGCGAAGTTATGGAAGAGGCGCTTGCCGCGAAGGGACACAAAGGTATGAGCATAGACGTGACCATTGTCATGAACGAAAAGGAAGATCCTGCCACCCCGGAAGAAAAGATCACAGAGGCCAAGCAGCTTGAAATAGAGGAGCCTATCATAGCCAAGCTGCACACGCTGGCCGGAGGCGAGCTGGAAGGCCGGGAGGATGAGTAATTTTTATTTCTGCGTGGAAAGGCTTAAAGAGGCCTTTTACGCGCTCCCCTCGGTCACCCCTAAATTCGCGGCCAAATTAGCCTCGGATTTTATAAAACTTCCCCCCGAATCAAGAAAAAAACTGCTTGACGAACTCAGGGAAGCAGAAGAATCGATCAGGGTCTGTTCTGTCTGCGGCAACTATTCATCTGAAGATGTCTGCGATATATGCGCGGATAAGGAAAGAGACACTTCCATTATTTGCGTTGTTGAGGAAGTGATGGATGTGTCTGTGGTTGAAGACGCCGGTTTTAACGGGATGTATCACATACTCGGTGGCAGAATAGATCCTCTCAACAAAATCCTTCCGGAAAATTTAAACATAGAGTCTCTTTTTAAAAGACTGGAATCGGGCGCGGTAAAAGAAGTGATACTGGCGACAAATCTCAACAGGAAAGGCATTGCCACAGCCCGGTACATATACAACGAGATCGCCCGGCGTTTTGGAGATATCAAGATCAGTCATCCCGCCCACGGCCTGTCGGAGGGGTCGGAGATAATCTATGTCAATGCCCACACGCTGAAAGAAGCGCTGGAGGGCCGGCGCTCTTTTGAGTAAGGCTGTTTTGAGTTTCAGCGCGCGTCCTGTTCTTTAACGGCTGAATCCTTTTGTGTTCAGAGAGCATCAAAACCAGCATCGGGTTAAATAATGTGGTTGGGGGATTCTATCAGGAGGTAATAGTTATGATCATTGTGAATGATTCTAATTTTGAGCAGGAAGTTGTTAAAGCGGATATACCGGTTATGGTGGATTTTTACGCTGACTGGTGCGGCCCGTGCAGGATGATAGCTCCGGTCGTTGAAGAGGTCTCGGGTGAATATGAGGGCAGGGTCAAGGTCTGTAAACTCAATGTTGACGAAGCCGGCCAGACGGCCGCGAAATACCGTGTCAGCAGCATACCCTTTATAGGTTTTTTCAAAAACGGCGAACTGGTTGACCAGCTTATAGGGGCTGTCCCCAAAGAAGCGCTGACGGCAAAAATAGATTCGCTTTTATAATAGCTTCCCGGTTTTAAATTGCTAATTCGAAGTCAGGTTTTGAATTGGCATGCTGAGGTTTTGCGGTAGCCAGGGCCTAAAAGGGACGGACAGTTTTTACAAGACAAAAATCAGCCTGCCCCCGTGTTTAAGGCTTTATTTATTGAGCGGGAATATGTTATATTAAATCCATGAAAAAATCTTTTCCGGAGCTCCTGTGTTTCCCCGCATACTGAGCATAGGTCCCGTTACGCTGCATTCTTACGGGCTGAT
Source organism: Candidatus Omnitrophota bacterium (assembly GCA_013791745.1). Lineage (NCBI taxonomy): Bacteria > Pseudomonadati > Candidatus Omnitrophota > Candidatus Omnitrophota bacterium. Next base: position 12,932 of record VMTH01000161.1, on the reverse strand, counting down.
GGTTTTTATCGCAGTTGTGGCGGCGTGGTTCGTGCTCAAAAAAGAATTCGCCGGCCGTATTGCCGCGCGGCGTCTTGAGGATATTGTTTTTTATTCGCTGCTTTGCGGTTTTGTCATGGCGCGTTTGTTTCATTTTGTTTTCTGGGATTTCGGGGCTCTGGCGGACAATCCCCTTGAATTTTTTTATGTCTGGCACGGGGGGCTCGCCGTGGGAGGCGGGATCATCGGCGGTTTTCTGGCGCTCTTTTATTTTTCGCGGAAAGAAAAAATACCTTTTGCCGAGTTCTGCGATTATTTCGCCGCGCCCATGATCCTGGGCCAGGCCATAGGCAGGATTGGCTGTTTTCTGGCCGGATGCTGTTACGGCAGTTCCTGCGGGACTCTGCCGGGCGTCACTTTCACAGATCCCGCGTCACTGGCGCCGCTGGGCGCGGGCCTTCATCCCGTCCAGATCTATGAGAGTTTGCTCAATTTCCTGCTCTTTCTCCTTATAATCAGACTGCCGCTGAAGAAAACAGGCCTGCGCGGCGCGGCCTATCTGGCGGGTTACGGCATAACAAGATTTTTCATGGAATTCATCAGAGGGGACTCGATCACCGCTTTTTCGGGTTTAACAATAATGCAGATTATTGCTATCATCCTCGTGATATCAGCCGGGCTTTATCTGACCGCTGTGTCTCAAAAGGCAAAAAATGAAAAGAGAATTTAAAGTATCGCTCTCACCGCATGATTTTTCCGCTACTGATGTGCCCTCCGTTATGCGGAATGTTGTTATCGCCCTCGCCCCGGCCATGGCCTACTCCTTCTATCTTTGGGGCAAAAGAGCCGCTCTTCTTTATACCGTCTCTATTTTTTTCGCCTACGCGTCGGAATATGCCTTTATCAGGATACGCAAAAAAACTTTCATAAATGACGGAAGCGCCCTTGTGTCAGGCCTTCTTTTCGCCATGACTTTACCCCCGTCGCTACCTCTTTCCTACGCCGCGTACGGCATTATCTTCGGCATGGTGTTCGGCAAACATTTTTACGGCGGTCTGGGGGCGAACATTTTCAATCCCGCGCTTCTCGGCAGGGCCTTTCTCATGGCCGCTTTTCCCGCCGCCATGACCTCCTGGATATCCCCGCTGGATGCTCTCACGACGGCGACGCCTCTGGGCGCATGGAAATTTTCGGGAGAAATATGGGAGACCGGAAAGATCCTGATGGGTAACTGCCCGGGCAGTGTGGGCGAAACATCCGCTGTCCTTCTGCTGCTGGGGGGAGCATATCTTCTCATCCGAAAAATCATTGATTACAGGGTGCCGCTGTTTTACCTTGCGGCGGTGGGGTCTATTTCCTCTTTGTTTTATTTTTTCGCTGGCGAATCCTACGGCAGTCCTGTTTTTCATTTATTTTCGGGCGGCCTGATGCTGGGGGCTTTTTTCATGGCTACGGATCCGGTGACGATGCCGGCCAATTTCAGGGGGAGGGTTATTTTCGGCGCCGGCTGCGGATTTTTCACGATGCTCCTGAGATATTTCAGCGGTTTCCCCGAAGGCGTTATGTTTTCCGTGCTCATTATGAACGCGCTCGCGCCGCTGCTTGAAAAAATTCCGGCGAAAGAGTCCTTCGGCGAAAATAATTCCGTAAAGAGGGAGAGGAATAGATGAAAAAAATCGTAAAAATAAGTTTGTTCCTTCTCTGCCTGTGTTTCGCCAGCGGCCTCATCCTCTCATTCGTGTGGGAAAAATCGTCAAAAAAGATTGACGAAAATGAAAAACGCGCTAAAACAGAAGCCGTTGAAGAGCTTTTTCCGGGAGAAGAGATAAGCGCTCTTTCGCTCGACGGTGAAGAATATTGGCAGGCCGGCTCGGCCGGATATGCCTTTGAGGCGTCCATCATGGGTTTTCAGGACGAGATCAGGGCCGTCGTGGGCGTGGGCAAAAACATGGATCGCATCAAGGGGATAATAATACTGAAATGCCTGGAGACCCCGGGGCTCGGCGCGGAAGTGACAAAAGATAAATTCTTAAAACAGTTTAACGGGAAAAATGCCCCGTTCAGCATTGTGAAGACGGCTCCGCGTGAAAAATACGACATACAGGCCGTCACCGGAGCGACCATATCTTCCCGCGCTGTTGTAAAAATGATAAATGAAAAGATGATGAAAATGAAGGCGGTGATCCGCTGATGAAAGATTTTTTAAAAGGCATATTCGAGAAAAACCCGATACTCTGTTATCTGCTCGGTTTGTGCCCGACGCTCGCGGTGACGACGAATGTTATCAATGCCCTCACCATGGGCTTGAGCGTTATATTCGTGCTTTTCTTCAGTAATGTCATAATCTCACTCATAAGAAAAGCCGTGCCCCATCAGGTGAGGATAGCCTCTTACATAGTGGTGATCGCGACATTCGTTACCATCGCCGATATTTTTCTCAAAGCCAATTTCTTTGAAATGAGCCGTGAGCTTGGTCCCTTCATTCCTCTCATCGTCGTCAACTGCATAATACTCGGCCGCGCTGAAGCTTTTGCTTCGCGTCACGGCCTTGTCCGATCCATGCTGGACGCGCTGGGTATGGGAACGGGTTTTACTCTGGTTCTGTGCGTCATGGGCGCGATCAGGGAGATCCTGGGTTCCGGCACTTTTTTAGGGGCCAAGGCCGTGCCCGGATTCTTCCCGCAGTTCCTTGTTATGATACTGCCGGCGGGGGCTTTTATAACACTGGGCCTTCTGGTCGGAGCGCATCAGGCCATTAAAATATCAAAAAATGAAAAACGATAAAAAAAAGAATTTGTTCCGCCTGAATATGTCATCTGATAAATCACTCAGGCGCGATAAGTATCGAAATGTTTCACGCCACGGCGCATCCGCCATCCGCCACGGCAGACTTTCAGCGGCAGACGAAGCGCTTTCAGCATCCGCCGGTGCGGGGCAGAATGTCCGCCGCGAAGGCGGTCCAACCCCTGGCACCATTTCACAATGAATTATATACTGATTTTCATCGGCGCGGCGGTAGTCAACAATTTTATCCTCAGTTATTTTCTCGGTATCTGCCCTTTCCTCGGCGTTTCGACGGATCTGAAAAAAGCTTCGGGAATGGGTTTCGCCGTGATTTTCGTTATGGTCCTGGCCTCAGCGGCGACATGGGGGATCTATCATAAAATACTTATGCCCTACAATCTGCAATATCTTCAGAATGTGGCCTTCATACTCGTTATAGCCAGCCTTGTGCAGTTTGTTGAAATGTTTCTGAAGAAATTCATTCCCCCTCTCTATCAAGGGCTTGGTATTTATCTTCCGCTGATCACTACCAACTGCGCCATCCTCGGGTTGACGCTGTTTATGGTGATAAAGGATTATGATTTTATAGAAAGCCTTTTTTACGCCGTCGGCGCGGGAACCGGATTTTTGATGGCCCTTCTGATAATGGCGGGGATCAGGGTGCGGCTGGACAGCGCCGATATACCGGCGCCATTCAGGGGGGCCGGCATAGCGCTTATAACCGCAGGGTGCCTGGCTCTTGTCTTTATGGGGTTTTCGGGAATGATGAAATGATTATAACTGAGGGAATTTTCGCGGCGCCTGTTTTACTCGGTGCCGCAGGCTTCGCATTCGCTTTGTTTTTAGCCGTTTCCGATATGTTGCTCGAGGTGAAAGAGGATCCTAAAGTCGCGCTGGTGGAAAAGGCCCTGCCGGGATTGAATTGCGGCGCCTGCGGATTTTCTTCCTGCGCCGCCTACGCTAAGGCTGTTGTGGAAGGCGCGGCTCCTGTAGGCAAATGTTCTTCGGCGGATGAAGAGAGCATAAAATTTTTGAAGACTATTTTTTCATCTGTCTCGTCTCCTGAGAAAAAAGTCGCCGTCATCAGATGTGCCGGCGGCAGTGCTGTTAAATTCCCGTATAAAGGGGTGCCCACCTGCGAAGCCGCCTCGCTTGTGACAGGGGGTTTCCTGGAATGTTCATGGGGCTGCCTCGGCTTGGGCGATTGCGAAAAGGCTTGTCCACAGGGGGCAATCAAGGTCGGCTCAAAGGGTATTGCCGAGGTGGATCATTCAAAATGCACCGGCTGCGGCTTGTGCGTTAAAGCCTGCCCCAGAGGACTGATCGAGCTGATACCGGCCGCCCGCAGATATTATGTCTCATGCAGCAGCACCGAGAAAGCGGAAGTGCGGAATTACTGTAAAAACGGCTGTTTTGCCTGCGGTATCTGCGCGGCTAAAAAATTCAATCCCGACGGCGTTGTGGAAATAAAAGAGAATCTGCCGGTGGTGATAGAAGATATACTGAAAGATCCCGCTCAGCTTTTAACCGCCGGAAGCAAGTGCCCGGTTCAAGCCTGGAAAGAAATAAATTTTTGAAAATCACTTTTAAAAGACTGCTTGATTTCATAGCCACACTCATAGGCGCCGCTGTGCTTTTTTTATCACTGGCGATGGTTCTGCTGAATCTGACTTTAAAGCCTTATGTTCTGCGCGCGCTTTCAGCATATCTGGCGAGTGACGTGAAAACCGCTTTCATTTATATAACTCCGGCGGGCAGGATAGTCTGTATCGCGCCGAGCGCTTCGTCTGGGTCGGGAGAATTTCTCAGCGCCGATAACGCTGTCATCAAATGCGATGTTTCGGAAATACGGGACAAGAGGATTTTTTTCAGCGAAATCGTCTTCAACGGCCCCGATATCAGGATTGCCCGGGGTAAGAAAGGTTTTAACATAAGAGCGCTGATAAAATCCGTGACCGCGCCGCGCGCCCCGGCCAAGGACAGATACAAATTTTCCGTCGGCCATATAGGTTTCAATTACGGCAAGGCGTCTTTCTTTGATGAAGATTCAGGGAGAATGTTCCGGTTTTCCAACGCCTCGCTCGTGATAAATTTAAGCGGAGAAGGCACGGCAATAACTCTGATCTCGGGTTTTGGTGCGCGTCCTTTTACGGCTCACGCGCGTTATCTGAACGGCTGGAAAATCGCCGCTAAAAACAGCGAACTCCCCGCGGGGGATGTTTTGAGTATTTTGGGCGTTAAAGGGGAGGCTGGCGGACACCTCGGCTCTGATATCGTGTATGAGGGAAATTTCGCCGACAGGAACAGCCTGCGGGGGAATCTCTTTCTGCGTGATGCGTTTTACGGCGGCTTCGGCGGCACGGGGCAGATATATTTTGACGTGAACAGGTTTTTCGCCGAAATCAAAGGGCAAAACACGCGCTTCTCCGCCGCCGGCTCACTCGATGAAGGGGGACTGAGGCTGGAAAACATATTTATACAACATCCCTCTGTTGCGGTTGAAGCCTCCGGGCGCCTGACACTCAGGGATTTCCGGATGAAAGGCCAGGTCGCGGGTTTCAGGATAAATGAAAAGCTGTTTAAGGGGGTTCTCGCGGGGAATGTCGAATGTGACGGCGAATTCAGCCGTCTCAAATCCTGCAACGCGCGGGTTCTGCTGACAGAAGGCAGCGGTGAATTCTCCAAACTCTCATTGCTTTATAATATTCTTCAGACAATGGATGTCTTTAAGTATCTGACCGGCCGTTTCCCCTCGTATTCGGGGAGTTTTCCGGTGAAATCCGTACGCGGCGAAATAGTGAAGAAGGGCGCTGTTATACACGCGAACGATGTACTCATAGAAAACGAACATTCCCGCACCAGCGTTTACGGGGATGTTGATATAGACAAAAATACGATTGATATTGTTGTCGGTTTTCAGGCGCAGAGGTTCGTTAACGATGTGATCTCAAAAATACCTCTTGTGGGTTATGTGCTGCTGGGCGAGAAAAAGTCGCTTCTGCCGGTCTTTGTGAAAGTGAAAGGCCCCCTTTCCTCGCCGCGCACCAGCGTGATGCCGGCCAAGACGATAACGGGGCCGCTGACCGGTATTGTGGAGAGAATTTTTAAAATACCTTTCCGCGTTTTTGTTGAAAGTAAAAAAGATAATTGACCGGGGCCGGATCCGTTCCGCCCCGAAAGGAGAAATATAATATGAAAAAAGCGGCAGTTATATTTATGGGCAGTGAGCTTGTCCGCGCCCGCTCAGGCAAGGATGTTTCCTATCTGGACGCTGAATTAAACGATCTGGGGTGTGAGGTGGAATTCCACACCGCGGAAAGCGGTGAAGATGGGATAAAAGATCTGCTGGAATTCATTTTTCCCCGCGCGGATCTGATAATAAGTGTTGGGGGTTTAGGCGTTGAGCCGGATGATAAAACAGCTTCCGCCCTGAGTTCTTTCACGGGCAAAAAGTTGACTCTCAGCAGGGAAGCGCTCAGGGCAAAAGCGGAAATTTTTATAAACAAGGGACAGGATATGCCCAAGTCGGCCGACAGGGCGGCCTATGTGCTGGACGGGGCGACAATTTATCCTAACCCTGAGGGCATATCCGTTCCGCAGATGATAAAGTATAGAGAGAAAATAATGATAATGCTTCCGGGGAAGCATGCGGAGCTCAGAAACGTTTTCGCCCGGAGCGTTCATCCGTTTCTGTCAAAAAAATTCACGCCTTTATTTTTCAGAAGAAAAAAACTTCATATAACGGGCATGGAAGCTTCTGAGATAGATCAAAAGATCAAGACGGTCATGGATATCGAGCATTTTTCCGGCCTTGATCTGCACTTTGAGCTTGTGCCGTCAATAGCGTCGGTCGCCGTGGAATTTACGCTCAAGGGAGGCAACGAGCTCCTGGTGGAAGATAGCGCCCGGCGACTTGAAAAAGAGTTCAGGGATATTTTCGGCGACAGTATATACGGCCAGGACACGCAGAGCATTTCGCAGGCGGTGGTGAAGCTCCTTAGTAAAAAACGCAGGACTCTTTCGGCGGCCGAATCATGCACGGGCGGAGAAATCGCGAATCAGATAACGAATGTAAAAGGCGCGTCCGCTTTTTTTGATATGGGGCTGGTGACATACACGGAAAAATCCAAGAGCATTCTTCTGGGTATCCCGGAAGAGAGTATTAAAAAAGCGGGAGTTGTCAGCGAAGAAACGGCGGTTATGATGGCCGAAGCGCTCTTGAAATTGTCGGGATCATATTACGGCGTAGCGACAACGGGCGTTGCGGGCCCCGGCCCGTCAGGCGGGGTGAGGCAGGGGACCGTTTTTATAGCCCTGGCATCGCTCGGCGCAGCCACGAAATGCGTCAAATGTGCTTTCCCGGGTCACAGGCTCGCCGTGAAGAAAAGAGCCGCCGTCAAAGCGCTGGATATAGTCAGAAGGGAGCTCCTGAGCGTATGACGGAAGAAGCAGGGATACTCGTTGAAGAATTGGGCTGCTCCGAGCGCGCAGCTGAGAGGGTATTCGCTCTTTACGGCGGGGATCTCAACCTCGCGTACCGGCATCTTGCTTCCAGGCACAGGAATATCACGGTTCTGAAGATAAAATTCGCCGCGAAAAGCAGCTATAACTGCGGATTAATATTTGTGGCCTTATCGTCGGAGAAAAAATCCGTTTTGAGGTACGCTGTTTCCATCAGTAAGAATCCATACACTTTTTCGCTGGATTTGAACATGCCCTGGCACGAGTTTGAAAACACGATATACACCAAGAGGCTGTCGGATGAGATAGTCCGTGATAAGACTCTTTCGGTGACGCAGGCCCTGAGGGTTTTTCTGCAGGACAAGGATAACGAATCTTTCTATGGGATCTTTGACGGCGTTGATTATAAAAAGACCGGAGGTCTGATAGAAACAATACTCAGGAAAATACTCAATGAGGATATTTTTTTCAAGTTCATGAAAGAACGGCTGTCTGTTTTTGATTTTCACCGTGTGGGCGTTGAGTCCGCCAAAAATCCCGCAGGAAAGGAAGAATCCAAGATCGAGTTGAGGGTTGAGATGGTAGAGGCGCCAAAGAGTTTTTTGTTCTTTCTCGCGCCTAAGATAGATCGTGTGGATCCGGGTACGATTATTTTCGTGCGGATAACCGACGACAGAGAGGTGGCGGATTATCTGATGAGGTTTATAGGCGTGACGAAATCGGAAACGCTGCCCGTCGAGATCCTGGAAAAAACAAAAACAGACAGCGGTTTTGCCGTCACCGTGCGCCTGGGCGGCAGCATAAGGGGCGTGTGCCAGGTTCCCGAAGGCTCCCGTCCCGTCATTTTTAAAGGTTAGCCGCCGTTTGACAGGAAATTGATTTTTTGCGACAATCCACTCTGAATAACTGTGTTGTAGGCGGGGTTTTAACCCCGTGTTTAGGAGACATAATAATATGAAAGACAAAATACATCCGGACTACAAGCCGGTGAAGGTTATATGCACTTGCGGGAACACCTTTGAGGTGCGGTCCACTATGGGAACGGATATAAGGCTGGAGATATGTTCGGCCTGCCATCCTTTTTTCACGGGGAAACAGAAACTTATCGATTCCGTGGGCAGCCTCAGCAAGTTCGAGAAGAGATACAAAAAAACCGCCGGGCAAACGGTCAGGGTGAAACCCAAAAAAGCGGTGAAGAAAAAAACCGCGGTCAAAAAAACAAAACTCGCCCCAAAAAAGAAAATTTCCCCCGACGAAGAATAGTGTCAGGTCACCTTGGAGCAAAAACACCTTAAGATAGTCAGGGATTTTGAGGAACTGGAAAAGAGTCTGGCCGAGTCGACCGCTTTTGATCCGGAAATCCACGGCCGCTACAAAAAACTCAAGCCTTTTTATCCGTCCGCCGCGCGTCTTGTTCAAATAGAAAAGGACCTCGGGGGGCTCGATGCCATGAAAGATGATGAGGAAATGTCGCTTCTTTACGAGGAGGAAAAAAACGCGCTCAAGGCCGAGTATAAAAAGGTCAGAGGCGAGCTTGCCGCGCTGCTTTCCAAAAGCCCTTTTGAGGGCAAACCTGTTATTGTGGAGGTCAGGGCTGGCACTGGCGGCCTTGAGGCTGGACTGTTCGCGGGTGATCTTTTTAAGATGTATCAGAAGGCCGCTGAAATCTACGGACTGAAACTCAAGATATTCTCAATCCACTCAACGCCAATGGGCGGAGTCAAGGAAGCGGTTTTTGAGGTGTCGGGAGAGAATGCCTATTCATATTTCAGGTTTGAAGCCGGCGTCCACAGGGTGCAGCGGATCCCCGCCACCGAATCGGGCGGCAGGATACACACATCAGCGGCTTCCGTCGCCGTTTATCCGGAGCCGGAGGAAGTGGATCTAAAAATAGAACCCGCCGACCTGAGGATAGACACATACAGGTCTTCGGGCAAGGGCGGTCAGCATGTGAACAAAACGGATTCGGCCGTCAGGATAACGCATATTCCCACAGGCGCCGTGGCCTCATGCCAGAACGAACGGAGCCAGTTTCAGAACAAGGCCAAGGTGATGACCATGTTAAAGGCGAAGATCTATGAGCAGCGGGCTTCAGATGCCGCCGAAAGCACCGCCGATATTGTGCGCAATCAGGTCGGCAGCGCCGACAGGAGCGAAAAGATAAGGACATATAATTTTCCGCAGAACAGGGTGACGGATCACAGGATAAAATTCACCATTTACAATCTTACCGAATTCATGGAAGGCAGGATATCGGCTATGACGGAAAAACTGAATGAGGAGCTTGCCGGAAAATGAGAGATACCGTCATAGCTGTTTGTGCCGGAGAGCTTTATAAGGCTATGCGTGGGGATTATCCGCGGCTGTCAGGCGAGGAATTTGACACGCTGTTCAACGCGTCGCTGTCACTGTCTTACGGAGAAGCGGCTTTTTCGGATAAAAAGATAAACCCGGTGTTGAGGAAAAAGCTGACTGATAATTTTTTGCGCCGGGCTGCGGGCACCGCGGTGGAATATATTACGGGCTCGGTTGAATTCATGGGTCTGACGCTTGAAATGGAAGAGGGAGTTTTTATACCGAAAAACAGCACTGAGACGCTTGTGGAACGGCTGCTTGAAAGATCTTCCGCCGGCATGACGCTGATAGATATGGGCTGCGGCAGCGGAAACATATCCATCGCCGCTTCAAAATTGGGCAAATTATCCGTGACAGCCTGCGACATCAACCCTGCCGCGCTCCGACTCACGCGAAAAAACGCCGGAAAGCTGGGGGAAAATATAAAAATTCTGCGAAGTGATCTTTTCGCTGATGTAAAAGGCAGATTTGATATTATCGCTAGCAATCCGCCCTATATTCCGTCAGGCGAAACACTGGATGAAGCCGTGTTGAGCCAGCCGGCTGAAGCGCTTTTTTCCGGCGCGGACGGCCTTTACTGTATAAGAAAGCTCGCCGTGCGCTCCCGTGATTATTTGAATGACGGCGGATATCTTTTGATAGAGATCGGAGCGCTCCAGGAAAGGGCCGTTGCCGATATACTGAATGCCGGGGGATGGAAAAATGTGAATTTTTATAAAGACCTTTCCGGTATTATGAGGGTGGCGGAGGCGTCATGTTAGGCCTTTGCCGCCGGACGGAAAAACTAGAAGGCACCCTTGAGGTGAGTGGTTCGAAGAACGCGGCTCTCCCCATATTGAGCGCCTGTCTTTTGACGGATGAAAAATGCGTCATCAGAAATGTTCCCGACCTGGAAGATGTGCGCGTTCTGTTCGCGCTCTTGAGAAAAATGGGCAAGACGATAAAGTTTGAAAAAAACATCGCGCAGGTGTCGGGCCATCTGCGAAGCGGCTCGTTGCCGGAAAAACTTGTGAGGAAACTGAGAGCTTCTGTTCTGGTTATGGGTCCGGTGCTGGCGAGATTGGGAGAAGGCTCCTTCGCCCTGCCCGGCGGCTGCGCTCTCGGTGAAAGGCCGATAGACATACACCTGAGCGGGTTGAAGGCCATGGGCGCGTCATATTCTATTTTGCGCGGTCGCATGATTTTCAGGAGGCAGGCCCTTAAGGGAGCGCATATAAAATTCTCTTTTCCTTCGGTGGGAGCCACGGAAAATCTGCTTATGGCCTCGTCCTGCGCCGGAGGAGTGACCGTTATTGAAAACGCGTCGGTGGAGCCGGAGATAGGAGATCTTTGCCTTTTCCTCAGGGCGATGGGCGCGGAGATAACAAGAAAAGGCTCATCTTATACTGTAAAAGGCAGGGCATGCCTCGGCGGCGCTGATTTTACCGTTATGCCCGACAGGATAGAGGCAGGGACTTTTCTTCTCGCCGCCGCTTCCGTCGGAGGCCGTGTGCGGGTGGATTCCGCCTGCCCCGCTCACCTGGGCGCGCTTTTGACAAAACTCAGGGCAACGGGTGTGAAAATAAGCAAAAAGGGAAATTCCCTGACGGTCCATTCGCCGAAAATAATAAAACCGGTCAATATTGTCACGGGGCCTTATCCCGCTTTCCCCACGGATCTTCAGCCGCTGTGGGCGGTGTATATGCTGCGCGCTTCCGGACGGAGCAGTATAAAGGATAGGATCTTTCCGGCACGTTTTATGTATGTTGACGAACTCAAAAGGCTGGGAGCGTCAATGGTGCTGAAAAACGCGGTGCTCATGATAAACAGATCCCGTCTTTCGGGGACGAATATTTACGCCTGCGATCTGAGGGCGGCCGCGGCCATGATCATCGCCGGCCTCATGGCGGAGGGCGAAACCCGCGTTTATGAGCTCAGGCATTTGTTCAGGGGCTATGAAAATTTTTTCATCAAGTTGCGAAAGCTCGGCGCAAATGTTTCAATGGAGCAACTGAAAGAGGAAAAATGAAAAAGCGCAGCAGTGTACAAAAAACCGTTTCAGATGTAATAGCGAAGGTCCGCCGCGGCGGGGACAGGGCTCTTTTCTCCTTTGAGAACAAATTCAACGGAGTGCGGCTGAGCGGAAAAAACCTGAAATTCATCAAAAAGGATTTTGACGCGGCTCTCAAAAGGCTCCCCTCTTCGTCAAGGAATGGCATTGAAAAGGCCGCTAAAAACATATTCTCTTATCAGAAAAAAATCAGGGCGTTGTATAAGGACATAAATGCCGGCAGGGCGGGTGTTGGGCTGATCCATCGTTTCCGTGCTGTTTCCAGCGCTGCCGTTTATGTGCCGGGAGGAAGATATTTTTATCCTTCATCCGTTCTTATGAACGCCATTCCGGCCAAAGCCGCCGGTGTGTGCGAGATATACGCCGCAAGCTGCGCTGTTTCCGACGAGGTGCTGGCTTCCTGCGCCCTTTCGGGCGTGAAGGCCTTATTCAGAATATCTGGCGCGCAGGCCATCGCCGCGTTCGCACTGGGAACGGAATCCGTACCGAAGGTTGATTTTATAGCGGGTCCGGGAAACAAATACGTGACGGAAGCCAAAAGGCAGCTTTTCGGCGAAACAGGTATCGATCTTCTCGCCGGCCCCAGCGAAGTGCTTGTGATCGCCGACGATAGTGTGCCCAATGAATGGGTACTTGCCGATATCGCCGCGCAGCTCGAACACGCGCCCGACGCGGAGGCGTCTCTGGTAACACCGTCAAAAAAGCTCGCGGATTTTATTGTTTCCGTTTTCGGTAAAAAAGTGAGGGTGTTCCGTATAAAAGATAAAAAAAGACAGATCGCAAAAGCCGATGAGATAGCCCCCGAACATCTGACCGTTTTGATGAAAAATGCCGCATCCTATGCGGGCTGTTTTAAAAACGCGGGCGCTGTGTTCCTGGGGAAATATTCGCCCGTGGCCATGGGAGATTATGTCGCGGGGCCGTCGCACACGCTGCCCACGGGAAGGGGCGCGGTTTTTTCTTCCGGGCTGAACGCGGGTTCTTTTCTGAGGAGTTACGCCGAGATAAGTTACGGCAAGGCCGGCTTTGAGTCCGACAGCGGCGCTGCCGGAGTGATCGCCGGAGCTGAGGGCATGGATAACCACAAAAAATCCATAGAGATAAGGAAGGTAGGAATATGAAAAAATCAAAAATTATAAGAAAGACGAAGGAAACATCCGTGAGCGTTGATTTTTCGTCCGGCCCCTCCGGTAAGAGCAGCGTGAAAACGCCGGTCGGCTTTTTGAATCACATGCTTGAGCTCTTCGCTTATCACGGCGGCTTCGGCCTTGTTGTGAAGGCAGCCGGAGACACCGATGTGGAT
>VMTH01000160.1 GCA_013791745.1 Candidatus Omnitrophota bacterium | reverse complement strand
CCGTGGCGGCGATAGCGATCATAATCAACAGATTGAGATTTTACAAGTCATGCCGTATTGACGGCCCGGCGCTCATAAGCGGCGTCCTGAAATATATCAGGGCGGGTTCTCCGGAGAGCGCTGTTTCCCTCTGCGAAGAAAAAGTCGGGCCGCTGGCCGCGGTTATAAAATCCGGGCTTTCCTATTATTCCGAAGGCGCGGATGTCATGGAAGAGGCTTTCCAGTCTCAGGAGCTCAAAGAAATGCCGCGGCTGGAAGCGCATCTTTCCACTCTTTCCACGATAGCCTCCGTTTCAACGCTCGTGGGTTTCACCGGCACTGTCACGGGAATGATAGCGGCCTTTAACAACATCGCTCAGGCGGGAGCGTCCTCTCCCGCGATAGTGGCAAGCGGCATATCCCAGGCGCTCCTGACAACGGCTGCGGGACTTCTGATAGCGGTGCCGACGGTGATATCCGTGAGGTATTTTGAAAACAGGGTGGACGGTTTTGTCAACGAGATAGATTTTGCCACGCATGAGCTCATCAGGGCGTCAAAAGTGAGAAAAACCTCCGGCGGGGCGCAATGAGACGCCGCAAAAAATTCCAGATGCCGGACACCACGCCCATGGCGGATATTGTTTTTCTTCTGCTTATTTTCTTCATGCTATCAAGCGCCTTTATTGTTCAGCCGGGAATACGGCTGCGCCTTCCCAAGGCGGTGTCAACGGAAATAGACCTGGGCCGCTCGGTGATAGTGGATATTTCCGTTTCCGGCTCGCTTTTCGTCAATGACGCGAAGGTGACAATAGAAGAACTGCCTCAGGTGCTGAGCATAGCGCTTGCGGCGGCCAGGGAGAAGATGGCGATAATAAAGGCGGACAGGGATGTGCCGCACGGTATGGTCGTGCGGGTGATGGACATGGCGAAACTTTCGGGCGCCGAAAGGCTGGTTATAGCCACGGAGCCCAAGGGCGGGTTCTGATAATGACGGCGGATCCGGTCAAGGGCGCTGGTATGAAGAGAGATCTCGTCTATTCGCTACTTCTTCACGCCGCTTTTTTTCTTGCGCTGCCGTATCTGGCCATAAAAGCGCCCATGCGTTTTATGGAGGTTTCGCTCAGCGCTGAAATGTCCACCGTGCCTCAGGATCTGAAGCGTCAGCGGCGCCGGGCGCAAAAGACAGAAAAGCGCGTGCGGACATGGACGCCCGGCGAGGGTGAGCCGGTGCCCGCGGCGAAGATCTCCCCCGAGAAGAATATGTCCATGCCCGCGCCTGAAATCAGGGATGAGTCAAGTCCCGACATATCCGCCTTTGAGGAAGAATCTGATATTGAAACCCCGCTGCCCGATAAAATGCTCCCGTTTTTTGAGGGAAAAGAGGGTCAGAGTTTCCAGATATCCGGACCCATATCCAACAGGGCGGTGCTCAGGAGGATTTATCCCGAATATCCCCGCTCCGCTCAGCTGGCCGGTATTTCAGGCGAGACGACGGTGAAATTCTGGGTGTCCGCCGACGGTATCATTGAACGCGTTATTATTGAGAAGACGAGCGGCTCGGAAGAGCTGGACCGCTCGGCGGTTGATACCGTTAAGAAGTGGCTCTTCGTGCCGCTGGGCGCGGACGAGGCGCAGATAGACCAGTGGGGCATTCTCAATGTCCGCTTCGAACTGAAATAAACATTTTGTCAGTTTTGTAAAAAGTGCTACAATAACCGGAATATAGCCGTAAACGGAGGAATCATATGAAAATAGCTGTTGTGGGACTTGGTTATGTGGGGCTGCCCTTGGCCTGCGCTTTCGCCGAGAAAGGCGCTCATGTATACGGCGTTGATATATCCGGTGAGAAAGTCTCTATGCTGAAAAAGGGCATCAGCTATGTGGGCGATATCAAATCTTCCGAGATAAAAGAGCACAACCGTAAGGGGTTGCTGACGGTGTCTACTGATTTCAGCATCATCAAAGACTGCGGCTGTATAGCGATATGCGTGCCGACGCCTTTGAGAAAAACCCAGGACCCCGATATTTCATATATCATATCATCCTGCGAAAAAATAAAGGATCATATCAAAAAACTCGCCGTCGTCGTGCTGGAGTCCACGACATATCCCGGCACGACAAGAGAAGTCGTCTGCGGCATCCTTGAGAGAAAAAACTTCAAGGCGGGCAAGGATTTTTTTCTCGCTTTTTCTCCTGAAAGAATAGACCCGTCCAACAAAAAGTGGAATGTGAAAAACACGCCCAAGGTCATCGGAGGGATAAACAAAGCGTCTCTTGACAAGGCCGTTTCCTATTACAGCCTCGCGATCGAGCACATTGTGAGGGCATCGTCGCTTGAAGCCGCCGAAATGGTGAAACTCCTGGAGAACACTTTCAGGGCAGTCAACATAGGGCTCATAAACGAGATGGCGCAGATATCGGACCGCCTCGGCCTTGACGTGTGGGAGATCGTGGATATGGCCAAGACCAAGCCCTACGGTTTTATGCCTTTTTATCCCGGGCCGGGACTGGGAGGGCACTGCATACCCATAGACCCTCTTTATCTTTCGTGGAAGATGAAATCTTTGAATTTTTATACGAGGTTCATAGATCTCGCTTCGGAGATCAACGGAGCCATGCCTCATTTCACCGTGATGAAGCTCGCGATGATACTCAACGGATTCTCAAGATCCGTGAAAGGCAGTAAAATAATCATCCTCGGCGCCGCGTATAAAAAAGACGTGTCCGACACGAGAGAATCGCCATCGCTGGAATTGATAAGCGAGCTTGATGAGATGGGCGCGAATGTCGTGTGGTACGACGATCTTATAACCTACGGGGATGTGCCCGGGAAGAGAATTAAAAAACTTTCCGCCGATATCCTTAAAAAAGCGGACATGGTTGTCATAGCCTGCGACCACAGCCATTTTGATTATGATCTCATACTCAAAAATTCAAAGCGGATTTTTGACCTGCGCAACACTTTTTCCGGCAGGAAGAGCGCGAAGATATTTAAATTATAGCCCCTGTAGCTCAGTGGATAGAGCAGTAGTTTCCTAAACTACGTGCCGGGTGTTCGATTCGCCCCAGGGGCATAAGATTTGGTGATCAATGAAGATTGGGAGGAATAATATTATGGCGGAAAATGATCTTCAGAAACATTTGAGAGCGCTTGACGAGATGTGCTCCCGTATAAGTTTTTCCCTGAAGGAAAACGAAGTCTTTTCGCAGATTTTGAAGCGCTCATGCGAAATATTAGGCGCGGAGGGGATGTCGGTGCTTTTAGTCTCGGCGGATAATGATTATCTGAAATTCTACGCGGTTGAGGGCACGGCAAAGGAAGTCCTGCGGAAACTCAAAGTTATACCCGTGAACGAGGGGATAGCCGGCTGGGTTTTTTCCACCGGCAAAGCCGTATTGCTGAATGACCCTTATTCCCACCCCAAATTTTTGCATGCCGTGGACAGAAAGACCGGTTACCAGACGAGAAATATCATCTGCGTTCCGCTGATATCGCGGATGAAAACCATCGGCGTGCTTGAAATCGTCAACAAAAGATCCGGCAATTTCAGCCAGGACGACATGTATTTCACGCAGGCACTGGCCGGAATAATATCCATCGTGATAAGGAACATCGCTCTTTTTACGGAACTCACCAACAAAAACAATATGATAAAAAGCGTGCTCAACGGCATACCCGGAGGTTTCATATCAATCAACAAGGCCGGAAAAATACTTGAATTCAATACCGCTGCCGCTCAAATACTGGGTTTTGTTTCAAGCGTGCAGGATATGCGGGTTGAGGATACCTTCAAAATGCAGTCCGAACTGGTCGGTGTGCTGAAAGAGGTGATGACGACGGGCAAAACCGGCAACCGCCTTATACTCAACACAAGGAAAAACACGGGTGAAAAGCTCATAGTGGGTTACGGCACGATATTGATGAAAAGCGACGGCGGCAAAGTTCTGGGCAGCGGAATAATATTCCAGGACCTGACAAAAATCCAGGGCCTGCCATAAAGGGAAAAAGGGGACGTCCTTAATAAAATAGGCGGGGTAAAGAGAGGTTAAAATGGCAAGACAGTGGGTAAAAAAAGAGGTGAGGCGCGATCCTCTGGTTTCTTTCGCGACGGCAGCGGAAAGTTTTGTGAAAGAGAAGCCGCAGAAAGCGCTTTCTTTCGCGCTCGGGTTCATCGCGGTGCTTATACTTGGGGGGCTTTTGCTTTCCGCGCACCTGAAAAACAGGGACGCGTCTTATTCCGCTCTCCTGAGGGCAGGAACGAATATCTACTCCAATCCCGATTTCGCTCTCGGCCTGTGCGATAAGATAATATCGGAGCAACAGCATTCCGCGAAAACGCACGCGCTCGCGCGCTACATCAAGGGCGACGCCCTGTTTATTAAAGAGGATTATGAGGGCGCGTTCAAGATTTATTCCGAAGCCCGTCCCGTTGCGGCAAAAGAAATAATGCCAAATATCATCTACGCTCAGGGGAAAGCGAAAGAGTCACTCAGCCAATTTAACGAGGCGATGTCTTTTTATCAGGAATTTATTGAGCTTCACGACAGGCATCATCTCGCTCTGGAAGTGTATCTTTCAATGGCGCGGATCTTCACCGTTACCGGCAAGCCTGACCAGGCGGCCGCCTACATAGAGGTTATCAAAGGAAGAGCGCAGGGAACTAAATGGGCACAATATGCCGAAAACCTCCTCCCCAAAGCTGAAAAGTAAATTCCTGCGGCCCGAAATAATCGCGAAGATCTCCAGAATGAACTTCGCCGGCAGAAAAATAAGCGAAGGCACCGTTGCCGGCAGCCATTCATCCCCCTTCAGAGGATGTTCATCCGAATTCTCATCTTTCAGGCCTTACGCGCAGGGTGACGACACAAGGCATCTTGACTGGAAAGTCTACGCCCGCTGCGAAAGATTTTATGTCAGGCAGTTTGAACAGGAAACAAACATGCGTTCCTGCCTGATATTGGACAGGTCGGAATCAATGAATTTCGCTTCCGGCGCTATGAGTAAATATGATTATGCCCGCATCATAGCCAGCACGCTGGCTTACCTTATAACAAAGCGGGGCGACAGCATGGCCTTTTCGGCGGTTTCGACCGGCGTGGACGAGTATTTCCCCCCGTCGCGCTCCGCGGGAAATCTGGTCAGTGTCTTAAACGCCATCGCTTCTATAGAGCCGTCGGGAGGAACGGCGGTGGCTTCCGCTATGGATCTTCTCGGAGCTAAAATAAAAAGAAAAACGCTTGTTATCCTCATATCGGATATGCTCACAGACAGCGACGGGATCATCAGGAGTATCAGGACTTTCATAAAACAGAAGCACAATTTCATGGTGCTCCATGTGACAGACCCCGCCGAGCGCGAGCTGCCCGCCGGCGGAAAATTCACTTTTGTGGACAGCGAAACGCGCGAACGCGTCACGATAAATTCCCTCCGTTCAGCCGCGTCTTACCGCCGCCAGTTCAGCGATTTTGTATCGGGGATTGAAAATTCCCTGAAAAATTGCGGCTGCGGATATTTCAGATTCACTGTCTCATCGCGTCCCGAGGATGAGATCCCCGAAGGGCTCTTTAAGGCGGGTTTCTCTTTTATCTGATGCTGAGATTTTTACGGAGCGAGTTTTTATATTATCTTCCGCTGGCGGCGCTCCCCGCGCTGATACATCTTCTGAGCAGAAAAAAAGCGGTGATATATGTTTTTCCGTCAATCCGCCTGCTCAAGAAAGACGCCCTGAGTAAAACCACCGATTTCAATCTTATGAGCATCCTCCTGCTCCTGATAAGGACGGCGGCTCTGTTTTTCCTTGTCATGTATTTCGCGGGGCCGTCTTTTGTGCTCGGAAAAAAAGAGGCCGCGTCGCCGGGTGCGGCGGCCGTTTTCGCTGATCATTCCTATTCTATGAACAGGGCGCATAGAGGTTCCACCCTGTGGGAAGACGCTTGCCGCACGGCAGGGGAGATCGTCAGAGCCCTCGGGGAAGAGAACCCTTCGGTTTTTGTGTTCAATAAAGGTTTTTCTTTTGAGGGCAGGGGCGAGGAAGGCGCCGCCGCACTTTTCGCGAAAAAAAAACCGGCAGCCGTTTCAGAGAGTTTTTCAGATGGCCTCTCAAAATTTTTAGAGCAGAACAGGACCATAAAACGGGTATTTGTTATATCGGATTTTTCGCCGGGTTCTTTTAAGGGCGAAACGGCCATTCCCCGCGATGCGCGTCTCCTGTGCCTGCGTGTGGGCGAAACGTCTAAAAACTTTTTTGTACGCTCATGCGGGATCTACGACGAACACATTGTTGTTTTCCCCTCGCTCTTTCCCGGCGGGAAAGAGGAATATGCTCTCAGCGCCTGGAGCGGGACGGAACGGATCAACACCATTCCCGCATCCGGAGTGTCCGCGGCCATAACGGTGCCGGGAGAATATTTATCGGGCAGGGTAGAGCTTGATAACGCTGATGTTCTGACGGATGACAATGTGTTTTTTTATTCCCGCCCGGACAGGGAAAAAACCTCCATCCCCGTCCTGAGAGCCGGTGGAGGGGCGCTCGACAGAGACGGCGCTTACTTTATCAGGAAGATGATAGAGCGTTCTTCGCTTTTCAGCGCCGAGGCGATTTCCGATTCCTCCCTGTTCGGCGAAAAACTAAAAGCGGCCCGCGCCGCGGTTATTACGGCGCCGAACGCTATTTCGTCCGCTTTGTCCGGGGCGCTGCGCGCATGGGTCGCCAAAGGCGGGCTGCTCATACTGTTCCCGGACGATGACAGTTCCGCGCAGGTGTTGAACAGTCAGCTTGCGGATCTTCTCCCCGGCCGTATATATCCCGTAAAGGAGCAGGCGATAGAGGGGGGTATTTCACTTGATGTGCCCTGGGCCGGCGATGATTTCGGCGAGGAGCATTACGGTAAACTCAGTGTTTTAAAATTTTTTCCCGTCAGATGCAGGGAAGACGCGCTCGAGCTCATAAAAGCCGGAGGCGAAACTCTTTCTTCCGCTGTGCGTTTCGGTGAGGGCGCCGTGATGCTTTTTTCGATGCCGGCGGATATGACTTTTTCCAATCTTCCCGTTGTGGCGGGTTTCCCCCCGTTCTTTTTAAGGTCTCTTGAGTATTTTGTTTACGAGAGAAAAGAGTTCCGGCGCAATTATTTTGTGGGCGAGAGGATATCTCTTCCCGCGGGGGCCTCACTGAGTTTCGGAGGCATTGAGGTTGAAGTCAAAGCCGGGCCTGACGGCTTGGGGCTCAGCGTTCCCGTTGAGGATCCGGGCCTTTATGATGTGTCGGGTAAAGGCGTCTCCGGCCGCATAGCGGTTAATCTCGGTCGCGGCGAGGAAAACGATCTTTCCGTCATGACGAGCGCTGAAATAAAAAAACTTTTTCAGGGGTCTGATGTTTTTGACATAAAGAACCCTGAAGCGGAGATCGCCCATATACTGCGGGGCAAAAACCTGTCGGATATGGCCTTGCTGCTTTTCATAATGCTCCTCTGCGCGGAAATAGCGCTGGCCTACAAACTCAATCATTCGGCATAGCGATTTTTCGCTGCTGCCATATAAGGCGAAGTTTCGCATTTCCCCGAAAAGAGCTTTTTCGCTAGACGGAAAATTTTTAACGGATAAATAATCTAAAATTCCGCAACTCGCCCCTGCTTAACGCAGAGTCTCAGACACGCGAAATTTCTTAACGATTTTTTCTCCTAAATTTTCCTATATCGCTCTAAAGCTACTTTTCGGGGAATATATAGATTTTTTATGCCGCGGCTTTGCCGCGGGCGGCTTTTTTTGTACAATGCGAAACCATGGGAAACGACAGGGTCATTAAAACCGCGGTTGTCGGCGTGGGCCATCTCGGCCAGCATCACGCCCGGCTTTACTCCTTAATGGAAGGCGTGGAGCTGGTGGGCGTCTCCGACACGGATGAGAAGGCCGGCCGCAAAATAGCCGAAAAATACGGAACGCGTTTTTTCCCGAATCCCGAGGAACTCATAGGAAAAGTGGAAGCCGTCAACATCGCCACTCCCACGGTGCATCATTACGAGGTGGCAAAAAAGTTTCTGGAAAACGGCGTGCACGCGCTCGTGGAAAAACCCATAACCGCCGATCCCGACGAGGCGCTCTCACTGGTGAATATCGCGGATTCCAAAAATGTGATACTGCAGGTCGGGCATGTGGAGCGTTTTAACGGCGCCGTCATAGCCGCGCGGGAATATATCAACAACCCGAGATACATAGAGGTTATAAGGATATCGCCCTATCCGCAGAGGTCGCTGGATATAGGTGTTGTGATGGATCTGATGATACACGACATAGACATAATACTCAGCTTTGTCAGGTCAAAAGTGGTGAAGATAGATTCCACCGCGGCCGCTGTGCTGTCAAAAAAAGAGGACATCGCCAATTGCCGCATACAGTTTGAGAACGGTTGTGTGGCCACCGTCACGGCCTCGCGCATATCCTATAAGGCGGAAAGAAAAATAAGGGTTTTTGAGTCGGACAGGTATATTTCGCTGGATTACGGCAAGCAGAAATTCACGGTTTACCGCAAGAAAAAAGATCAGGTTGAGAGCATAAAAGACATCGAGGTGAAGCGCCCCCGCATAAGGAAAACCGAGCCTCTCGCCGAAGAGCTCCGTGATTTTATAACTTGCGTGAGAGAAGGGAGATCACCCCTCGTGTCGGGCCGTCACGGGCTCAACGCCCTCCGTCTGGTTCTGCGCATAATGGACAATATTAAAAATACCGCCGAGGCTAATGAAAAAAAATAAGGCGATCTTTAACGAATCTCTTTTTGAGACGATTTATAATTCTTCCGGCTGTGCCCTCATCATTCTCTCTGCGGACGGCCGGTTTATAAGCGGCAACAGAGAGGCGCTTAAAATGTTCGGCTGCGGGAGCCTCAAAAAATTCACGAACTGTTCTTTCTATGATCTGTCGCCAAAAAAACAGCCGGACGGCGCGCTGTCTTCCGAGGCCGCGGATAAATTCATCGCGCAGGCTCTCAAAAACGGAGACTGTACATTTGAGTGGCTGTACAAAAAAATCAGAGGGAAGAAATTCTTCGCCAATGTCATTCTCAACAGGATGAAAGCCGGCGCCGCCGATGTGCTGGTGTCGGCCATTGTGGATATCACGGAGAAAAAGGCCGCGACGGCCAAACTTGAGGCGGTGAACGAGCAGCTGCTCAAAAGCAATCACAGCCTTCAGAGGATGGCGCTGGTGGATTCTCACACGGGCCTTTTCAATCACAGATATATGGCGCAGACCGTTGAATCGGAATTTTTCAGGGCCAAAAGAATCCTTCGCCCGCTGGGTATTTTGATGCTCGATATAGATTATTTCAAATCCATCAATGACGTGTACGGGCATAAATACGGAGATATGATACTCAAGGAATTCGCTGAAGTCCTTCAGGGCGAGGTGCGGAAATATGATGTTGTGGCCAGGTTCGGCGGGGAAGAGTTCGTGATAATCCTTCCCGGCGCCTCGCGCAAAACCGCCTTTTCTCTCGCGCAGAGGATCCTTGGAAAACTGGCCGTTTATTATTTCGGATGGACGGAGCAGAAAATAAAGATCAAGGTGAGCATAGGCGCCGCCGCTTACCCGGAAGACGATGTGTCTAAGGGGATGGCGCTGATAGATCTCGCCGACAGCATAATGATGAAGGCCAAAGAGGACGGCGGTAACAGGGTCTACAGCGCGGCGGAGGCCGAAGACAGGCCGTCCATAATAAAGGAAGCTTCCAGCAAAACGGTTAACATAAAAGATCTTCAGTCGACCATACAGAAATTGAGCAAAAGATCCAGCCAGGGCCTCGTGGAAGCCATATTCGCTTTCGCGAAAACCATAAAATTCAAGGACCTTTACACGGGTGAGCATGTTGAGGAAACCGTTTATTACGCCACTATGATAGCCGGCGCGCTGGAGCTCTCATCCAGAGAAAGAGAAGACCTCAGGCAGGCGGCCATACTCCACGACCTCGGGAAAATAGGGATAAGCGGGAATCTCCTCAAGAAAAAGGGACCCCTGAGCGAGGCGGAATTCAACGAGATAAAAAGACATTCTCAGATAGGCGCCGACATACTAAAGGGTGTGCACGGGCTTAGCGCCATTGTGCCGCTCATCCTGCATCATCATGAGTGGTGGAACGGCAAAGGTTATCCCACAGGATTAAAGGGCACGGACATCCCTATGGGTTCCAGGATCATAGCCGTGGCGGATGTTTATCAGTCTCTTATTTCCGAAAGGTCATACAGCCGCATTTATTCGCCGAAGGCCGCGCTTGAAATGATAAAAAAAGCATCCGGCACGCAATTTGACCCGGAGATCGTGAAAATTTTTGAAAGGCTCATAAAAAAAACCTGGGAAAAAAAATAATCCGCGTCCCTGTGTCCCCCCTATGCGTGAGCTTGCGCTGATCAGCGGATTTTTGTTATAATTCAACAATGCCTATAAAGATATCCAGACCTTTGTTTGCCATTGAAACAGCCAAAAAAGCGGGCAATGCTTTTATTTTTGCCTCTACTGCCTTAATTTCACGGAGGCGTTTTCTATGAGTAATTTAGTGCCGGTTGAAATTATAGCGAAAAAGATTTATCTTATCAGAAGGGAAAAGATTATGCTGGACAGAGACCTTGCGGAATTGTACGGTGTGGAAACAAGAGTATTGAATCAGGCTGTAAGGCGCAACATAAAGAGATTTCCTGGGGATTTTATGTTTTCTCTCACGCGAGATGAAATCAGGAACTTATCACAATTTGTGATAAGTTCCAAAATAAAACACGCTCCCAATGTGTTTGCTTTTACAGAGCAGGGCGTAGCTATGCTTTCAGGCGTGCTTAATAGTGAAAGAGCAATATTGGTAAATATCAGCATAATGCGGGTGTTTTCGAAGTTAAAACAATTGGCCCTCAGTCACAGCGAATTATTGAGAAAGGTAGATGCCCTGGAAAGAAAATACGGTGAGCATGATAAAAAAATAGCGGTTATTTTCCAAGCATTAAAAAAGCTGTTATTGCCGCCGCCTTTGAAACCGAAGGGGAAGATGGGATTTTGAAAAATAAAAAAATATTTAATAAAAAAGAGATTGCCGCTTTGAATGAATTTAAAAATACATTGAACACAAAAGCCGGTAGTGAGGTCAAAAGCGTGACTTTATTCGGCTCAAAAGCAAGGGGCGACTGTAAAAGGGGTTCGGATATAGATATGCTGGCAATTGTAAGAAACAGAAAGAAGGCGGATTTAGCCATTTATGCTATAATTGCTGAAATACTTGAAAAATATTATGTGGATTTATCCGTCGTAACTTACACAGAAGGGGAATTTAAGAATTGCTACAGGAAGGGTTCTCTTTTTTTAAGGGAAATAGAAAGAGAAGGCAAAGCGCTGTGGACACGAAATTAAAAAATCAAAACATCAGCAATTTTTTGAAAAAAGCTGAAAAAAGTTTGTTGGCTTGTAAAGTTTTGTACAAGCAGAAATTTTTTGAGGATTCCCTGTCTAAAGCGTATTATGTTTATTTATATTTCGCAAAAGCTCTGCTGATTTCAAAGGGAATAGTCGTAAAGTCCCATAAAGCGGCGGGAAATCAATTCGCTTTGTATTTTGTTAAAACAGGCATAGTGGATAGAAAATATTCCGGGTATTTCAGCATGCTTTCAAAAAAACGATTGCTGGTTGACTATGAAGAAGTTTTCCTTGTCAACAAAATTCTCGCGGATGAAGCGCTGGAAATAGTGAAGGAATTCAGGAAAGAAGTATATAGAGTTTTAAAAAAATGAAAAAGCAAAATTTAATCAAAACACTGCTGAAAAGAATTGGAACCGTCCCCATTCTTTCACTGCTGCTTTTCTCTGTTCCCGTCTTCGCGGCAAATCTGCTTCCGAATACAGTTGACAACAGATGGCATTACGGTTTTGAAAGCGACGCTCTTCTTGCAGATGACCTCTGCTGGGAAGAAAATGGCGGAGGGGCTACAAATAACACTCTTATTGATGGTAATGAAGTAAATGTCAGGGGCACCCGTTCCTGCAAATTTGATAATCCGACAACTGCTTATACGGGAAGGTATGTTCTTTCTTCAACAGTAACTGTGACCGCCGGGACAGGTTATTATGTCGGGGCTTGGGCTTATGTCAGTCTTGTAGCCGGGGTAATTAGTGAGACTCAGATTCAGCTGGGAATTAGATGGTATGACGCAAGCGACGTTTTATTGTCGTCAGAGCCGGTATCGGGAGACCTTACGCTGTCCACATTTACTGTATGGAATAAGTTGATATTTTCAACTATTACCGCTCCCGCAACCGCTACGCAGGCAAGGTTTTTGATAAGCGGAAAAGAGACAGGCGGGAATGACAACGATATTTATATCGATGATGCGGAATTTATAGAAGCAGTTGTGGCAGATAACATTCCGCCCTGCGGGATAAGTAATCTGACGGCGCTAATGGGTGACGCCGACGGTAAAGTGAACCTTGTCTGGACGGCGCCGGGCGACGACGGGACGAGCGGTGATATTACGAGCGGGTCGCTTACTATTTACGCCGCCACATACACGCTCACGGATACGGCGGCTTTGAGCGCTGTATCGCAGTCGCCTTACACTTTGTACAAGATTGTGAAATCAACGGCTTATACAACGGAGTGGTCGGAACACAGTTATACGATGACAGGGCTTTATCCGGGGACGACGTATTATTTCGCCGTGACGGTGACGGACGACGCTTCCAATACTTCTGTCTGGAATTACGGCGCCTTTAACACGAAAAGCACGGCTCCCGCCTGCGACCTGAAACCGGATATCGTCAGCGCCGTGAACTCAACACCCGCCGATGGACAATTAACTGTTAGCTGGACGGAACCGTCGGCGTTTGATATTGACCATTACATCGTGGAGGTTTCGTCATTCGGGACGTATCCTGTCGGGGATTTCAGCAGTATTATTTTTTCCTCAAATGTGTCTGCCGGATATAGCACATATCCCTCGACGAGTCCGCTGATTAATTTCAACACATATTATTACAGAATCACCACTTATGACTGGGGGGATGATGCCGCGAACGGGCTTTTCAGCACTGTTTTTTCAAGCGCTTACGCTTATGTGAGCGCCTTTCCTTATATAACGCCTCCCGCGATTCCGGGTTCATGGGCTGGCGCGGGGCTGTCATCCACGACGATAAAGTGGACATGGGCTGATGTTGACGGCGAAACGGGCTACAGAATAAAATATGCTACGAATACTTCTTCCATACGCAAGGAGCTTGCCGCCGATGTGCTGGAATGGACGGAAACAAATCTTACAATCAACACTTCTTATTACAGGGTAATTGTTTCAAGCAATTCGGCGGGTGAAAGCGCTCTTTCGTCTGCGGCCACGACATGGACGCTGGCAAATCCGTCAACAGGCACATATTTTTCGGGTGTTTTTCAGTCGAGCGTGACGATAACATGGGCTATAAACAGCAATCCGGGTTATACCAACTACGGCCTTTCGTATTCCACAAAGAATGATTTCAGTTCCAATGTATCAACGCCCGTCGCTTTCGCGAGCGGCCTGACGGCGAACACGACGGCTGTCACGGGTTTGAGCGGAAACACATCTTATTATTTCCGCGTGTGGGCCTATAACGGCGACGAAGTAATGACCGCCTTTGACACGGCGATCACAACACTGACAGCCACGGCTGCTGTGGCAGGAGCGGGTAGCGTTGTAATAAATGAAATAGCATGGATGGGAACTGATACAAATGCTAACGATGAGTGGATTGAACTTTACAATAATACAGCTGGCGCTATTGATCTTACGGGCTGGTATATAATGGATGACGATGTGACCAAGTATGATTTAGCAGGGTCTATTGCGTCGGGCAGCTACTACCTTATAGAAGATCAAGAGTTAGCAACGGATGTAGTGGCGGATATTGTAATAGGCATAGGATTAGTAAATGGCCCCCCCGCAGACAGTCTCAAGCTTTACGATAACACTGATACATTAATAGATTCGGTTGACTGCTCTGCGGTCGCTTGGTTTGCGGGTTCCAACACAGTTCCGAAAAAAACAATGGAAAGGATAGACCCGACGGTTTCCGGAAACAGCGCGGCGAATTGGGCTAATAACGATACCATAACAAAGAATGGTTTGGATTCGGGGGCTGTTGTCATAAACGGCACGCCCCGGTCAGCGAACTCGGTTTATTCCGCTCCCGATACAACTGATCCCGGGCAGGTGACGGATTTGGCGGCGGCGACGGGAACGAACAGCGGCGAAGTGGATCTGACCTGGACCGCGCCGGGCGACGACGGCACTCTTAATAATCTTTCGGGAGGCCATTACCTTATAGCAATGGCGACTTACAGCGTAGCCGCATATACTGAAAATGTCACCTCATGGTGGCAGTCGGCAAATATTATAATACGAAGCACCGGAGCCACGGCGGCTGTGGGTAAACCGGAAACAGCGACGATAACGGGCCTGACGGCGGGAACAACTTATTATTTTTCAATAGAGGCATACGATTCCAGCGGCAATGATTCTGTCTATGGAGCGAAGTCGACCTCAAGCGTAACGCAGGCGAAAGCTTACGCCTCAACCGCCGCTCCCGCCCCGCCCCCGCCGGGCTGGTCGCCTAACACGAGCAGTTTGCTTTATGACCGTAATTACAGTTTTGAAAACGATTTTTCCTCGTGGACTAAAGACGGCACGGCCGGCAGCATTTTAATAGAAAATACTGTTGTACACTCCGGCGCAAAGTCCTGTAAATTTGTTACTCTTGCAAGTGCTTATTCATACAGGGGCATTGTGTCCTCTACACCAAGCGTAATGGCAGGGAATTATTATCTGGCTTCAGCCTGGGCTTATGTTGAACAGATCGCAGGGGCGATAAGCGAAGCTCAATTCCAGATAAATGTGCGCTGGTATGATAACACAGGCGCATTATTGCCGACGGATGCTTCGGGCAATATAACACTCGCGGCTTTCAATACCTGGGAACAGATAAGTTTTGGAGCTACAGCTCCAGCCGGAGCGGTGAGAGTTGCGGTTGAAATTGAAGCGAAGGAATCTGTGGACAATAATAACCACGCATATGTGGATGATGTGGAACTGGTATATGATAATGTGGCTCCCGGGGCGATTACTAATTTGTCGGCACTGACAGGTTCGGGCAACGGTGAGGTGGATCTGACTTGGACAGCTCCGGGAAGCGACGGGACAACTGGCAGTAATACCGGCGGCTTTTACATCATCGGCTGGTCGGTTGATTTTGTCGTTGACGGGGACACGGCAACATGGTGGACGAATACCTCAAATCAGGGATATATTGATTTACAGATGGTTGCTGAAGATCCCGGAGAAACGGTGTCAGCCACTATCGGTTCTTTAACAGCTGGTGTGACTTATTATTTCGCGATAGTCACTTATGATTCGTCATTCAATGTGTCTGAGACAGATACGCTTTCGTTATCGTCAACGACACAGGCGCACGCTACGGCTTTTAAGGCGCCGTCGGATCCTATCCCGCCGGCGGATATAGACGATTTGACGGCTTTGACAGGTTCTGTGATAGGAACGGTTAATCTTGTCTGGACGGCGCCGGGTGACGACGGGGCAGGAGGCGGAACCGCCGATGGTTATCTTGTGAAATATTCACAGAATCAGATCACTTCCGCCAACTTTGATTCCGCGAACATTTATACGTATACGCAGAGCTGGACGCCGATAGTCCCCGGTTCCGTGGAGGGGCTTTCCGGAAGCCGCGTCGTGAGCGGGCTAGCACCCGGGACGACTTGGTATTTCGCGATAAAAGCGAAAGATAACGGCGTTCCGGGCGATCCGATCTGGGGCGGCTGGAATGAGAGCGATTACGCCGACAACAAAAACAGGGCGTATTCCAAGGGATATAATAATCTTCTGAGAATAGCGAACGCCGGATTTGAGCTGAGTCCTGCCCTTGTGGGCTGGAATTCGGCGAGCACAAGCATTACTCAATCGGATTCTTATAAAAAATTCGGCACTTATTCCTGCAAATTTAACGATCCGACAACAGCTTATTCGGGGCGGGAGCTTAATTCTTCGGCCGCTTCCGCAACAGGAGGTTCCACTTACACTGTCGGGGGGTATTTTTATCTTGACAATAACGGCGGCTCGGTGGGAAATACTCAAATACTTATTCATGTGAGCTGGCGGGATAACGCCGGGGTTTTCCTGTCTTCATCCACATCATCGGAAATTACTCTGAGCGCTTTCGGCGCATGGGAACTCAAATATATGGATGTTATCGCGCCCTCAAACGCGGCCAGTGCCGTGTTCTCAATTCAGGTCAAAGAAAGCGTGGGTAACAATAATGACTTATATGCTGACGGCATTGCGGCCTTTGTTGACACCGTGCCTCCCGCGGCAATAACCGACTTGAGCGCGGCTGCCGGAAGCAATCCGGGCGAGATAATCCTGAGCTGGACGGCTCCGGGCGATGATGGTACTTTGTATGATAATATAACGGGCGCGAGCTATGAAGTGATCTTTGCCACGGTTCCTGTCACGACCGGCGCGGCCGAATGGTGGCTGTTATCAACCGTGTATGACCAGATGCCGGAATACTGGACGGTATCGCCGGTGGGCGCCACGCAGCAAAAAACACTGAATCTGCGGCCGGGCGTCACTTACTGGTTCGCGCTGAAGACCATAGACGCCAGCGGAAATATGTCGGCAATAGATGAAAATTGCGCGGGACAGATCGCATCCGGCACGCAGGCTTTCGCCAGAGCGAAAGAGGGTTTTGTCGGTTCCCTCGTCAGGATAAACGAGGTGGCCCCGTCCGAATCATCTGATAATGACTGGATAGAGTTTTACAACTCTTCGAGCACCGTGAATATCAAAACATGGAAAGTGTATATAAACAATTCTCTCTTTAAAACTTTTCCCGATTTTACTTTTCAAAGCAGGACTTATATTGTTCTTCACTTCAATTCTTCTTTGGCCGACGAAGACGATGTCAGCGGAGACATAAACGGTAACGGTTATCGCGATTTTTACGCCGATGTGGGGGGGATTCCTTCCGGTCCGACTTCTCCCGCGGACATTATGATAACTCTGAGGAATCCTTTCGCGGCCGAAACTATTATTGACGCCGTGTGCGTCGCCGATAAAGAAGGCAGTACTAATGAATGGGTGGGCGATCTTGTGGGTTATCCCGGAAAATCCGAATACGCTTTCAAACTTTCGCCCGCCAAAAACGGCCGGCTGGAATACAATACGGCGGTTTTATCGGGCCAGTGGTTCGGCGTGGAGGCCGACGGCAAGAATGACAGCGCGGTTGAGGATTACTGCGTTTCGTGGAAATTCGGCATAAAGGGCTATTCAATCGCCAGGGACGGTAATTCCACCGACGGCACGAATCCTTCCAGAAATGAGTGGTCCATTGCCGAAGCTCAAACGCAGGGCAGCGCTAATTTCCTGACCGCGGCGATAGATGTGACCGCGCCCGGCCAGATAGCAGATCTTTTCGTCACGCCCGGACCGTACAGAGGAAGTCTGAGAATAATTTTTTCAAATGTAGGCGACGACGGTTTGGCCGGAGGCGAGGTTAGTTCCTACGACGCGAGGTACAGCGAATATCCTATCGTCACGGAATCGGATTTCAAGGCGGCAACGCTCATTACTTACGCTTCTAAGGAAAACGCGAAAGACAGAATGAGGCTGGAATTCGACAAAGAATCCACAGCGGACATTTTCTGGATTCCGGGGTCAACAAGCACGCAGCAGGATCACATCATAGGAGAGTTTAAACCGGGCGAGAAATATTACATAGCGGTAAGGGCGGAGGATGAACAGGGCAATAAGGGGCCTCTTTCAACAGGTGGGCAGACTGGCGCGGTTGCCACGGATATAACAGGTTCGCCTGTTGTTATTAACGAAATTTCGCCGATAAACGCGGAGGGCAAGGATTGGATTGAGTTTTACAATGCCAGCGGCGGCACTGTGAATTTGAGCGGCTGGATAGTCTATCTGCACTACTTAAAATCATCGGGACAGGATTATTTCAAGCCGATAAAAATAATTCCGACAACATACTATTTTCTGCCGCCTGATTCCTATGTGGTTATGAATTTCGGCTCAAGCGGCACGGATGAAACGCCGCCGGCTGATACCAACGGCAACGGTTATTACGATCTCTATCTTGATTACGCGCAGTTTAACGATGCCGAAGGGGCTGTTATTCTTGCCGATAGCGATAGAAATGTCGTTGACGCCGTTCTTTATTCCGATAGAGCGGTGTCGCTTAGTCCGGAAAGCTGGGACGACACTTATGTGGAATGCTACTGGGCTCATCAGTGGTCGCCCATTTCGGAGCCCGCTAATCACCCTTCGGCTTTGTCTTACATTGCCAACACCAATATGGTTGACTGGTCGCAGGGCGCTGTCGGTTATTCTCTGGCGCGGGATGAAAATTCGTATGACAGCGATAATACGGGAAATGCCATAGATGACTGGCGTTTTTCAAGGCCGACAAAAGGAATACGGAACGACTCCACATCCCCCGCCGCTGTCGCTGATTTGAACGCTGTGAATTTGGGTTCTCCTTTTGACAAAGATGAGGAAGGCAATGTCCTTCTCACATGGACCGCTCCCGGCGACGACGGCACAATAGGGAACATAATAGACGGTTTATTCCGGATAAGATATTCATCTGTTACCTCGGTGTGGGCTTCAATGGAGTATGAATATTACGCGTCCACGAGTATCGCGCCGGGCACTTTGTGCTCACATAAATTAATGGGGCTTTATCCGGGTGAACTTTATTATTTTCTTTTGAAAACGGAGGATGAGGCGGGAAATCCCTCAGCCGAAAGCAATTTAGAAACTTTGACTGTTATAGATGTTGTTCCGGACGCGCCGGTCGCGGCCGATATTGCATGGATCAGAACATCTTCCACAACGGCGACGATTTTCTGGCTTGCGGGACCGCTGGATATTGATTATTATAATGTCAGCCGGAGGGTGGGCGACATTGGCGCGTTTGTCGCTCTCGGCAGCACGACAAGTTTGTCCTGGACAAGCAATGATTTGACAGAGGGAACCACATATTACTACAGAGTGTGGGCGGTTGATAAAGCGGCCAACACAAGTGCGGATTACTGTCAAATAACAGTTCTTAACTATGCAATCCCCGTTATTGTGTCGCCCGTTCCCTTTCCGCGTGAAATTTGCATGATCGGAAATGATATGAGCTTTTCTTTTGAACTCAACGCCGCGCAGTCAGTGGATACACTGGAAGTTGAGTATTTCAGGACAGGAGTCGCCCGGGCAACGGCGATATTAACAAATTCCGATTTTACAGTGGGATGGACAGCTACTCCTAAAAGCGCGGATGTCACAATCCCGGTATCCTTTATAGGCAGCTCAAATTTCTATTATCAGATAAAATACGAGGGCAGCGGTAGAAAATTTGAAACGGAAAATATCCAGGTTTCAGTAAGCCGGAGCAGTTCCACGGAATGGGATCAGGGTTCTACATTTGCCCTGCCGGACGGCAATGATTTGGACGGAGCGGTGAGCATATACATGGGAGCCGTTGACGGGACAACGCCGTCCGGTTTGAAAATAACCCAGACGGTTATTCCCCTCGCTGCCGCGGCGTCGTATTCTTTCCCGAAGGGTTTGGATGATGAGAGGGTGGATGTTTCCATAAACGGCGGGATGCCGGTTATCTGCTGGGACATAGACGCCAAGGACGCTTCCGGTTATGACATGGATGTGGCATTCGCGAATCCTGTTTCAATAACGCTGCTTTATCTTGACCTGAACAATGACGGAGCGGTGGATCTTGAGAATGGAACCCTTGCTGGCGTGGCGGAGGCGAGGCTTAAAGCTTATTTCCTTGACGAGAGAAACCATGTGTGGCGTTTTATAGGCGGTGATATGGATACTTCCGCTAACACTTTGACTTTCAAATTTCCGCACTTGTCGAGGTTTGCTCTTTTTGCGACAAAAGCTGACGGCATAAAACCCGTTCAGAGATTTCTGACTGCCAGAATTCCTGGCGGAATTAATTTTGATGAGGCGGTGAGAGTGAAAATATATGACCCGAGGGGAAGAGAAGTTGTCACTTTGACAACAAGCGCTCCGGCGACATCCCCCATAGTGTGGTACGGCGCGGACAGGGAAACATCCGCAGCGGTGCCGGCCTCGCAGATGGTTGAGAGCGGCGCTTATATTTATGAGTCATTCGGCGCCGGCGGAGCGAAAGCGACCGGCGTGATAATCGTGGTAAAATGATGAATAGCAAAATAACAAACAGGAACAGCGCTTCTGCGGCAGGATTGATTTTAGTCATCGCTGTCTGCTGTCTGTCAGTTTTGACATCGCGTTCTTTCGCGGCGTTTTTTGACACGGGCCTGTCGGCGCGCGGCGCGGCGATGGGCGGGGCATATTCCACGATGTACGGCAGCCCCGACCTCATATTCTATAATCCCGCGGGTTTGAAAAATATAAGCAATCCGGAGTTGTCGGTTTATTACCACAACCCTTTCTCGGGCCTGCTGAATGTGGATTTCAACACGACGGCGCTTTCTTTCGCGATCCCCGTTTATACGAAAGGCGTTTTCGGGATCAGCTACACCCAGTTCGCGGCTGGAGACAGCAAAGATAAGCTCTATCAGGAAACATCTCTCTCCGCGGCTCTGTCATACAGGGTGTCGGAGCGTTTTCAGACGGGCGTCACTCTCAAACAGCTCTCTCACGAATATTTCCCCGACGACAGGACGATGTCGCTGGGAGACAAGACTTTTGATTCCGCGTGGGGCGCTTCGGCTCTCACCGCGGACATAGGAATGAGGGCCGCTCTCTCGCGGACGCTCAACGCCGCGATCACTTATCAGAACATGCTGCCGGCGGATATAGGGATATATGATAAGGACGAGGTGCCGTCCATTATGCGTTTCGCGGGGGATTTTACAAACGGAAAATTCACTCTTGCCGTCGCTCAGGATATACGGGCTCAGGACTGGGGGGATAAGACAACGACCTGTGTCGGCTCTGAATGGAGGATTTCCCAGAAGCTGGCGATGAGAGCCGGTTATAATAACGACGAAATTTCTTTCGGGTTCGGTATCAATATGAAGGTTTTCGGTGAGGACAATCTCGCGTTTAATTACGCTTACAGCGTGCCGTCGGGAATAAGTTCCGTTGTGTCGCACCGTCTTGAGCTGAAGCTCAGGCGCGGAGAAAAGGTTATTCGCGAAAAGCCGCAGAAAGCCGAGAAAAAAGAGATTCTTTGGGAAGACAAAGGCGAAGAGATAGATTTGGAGTGAGATAAGGGGGAGAAATGAAAAGATCCATAAAACTGATGTTGGCCTTGATGTTTGTCCTGGCGTCGGCGCCAAAAGCGTCGGCCGTCATGGGCGTGACAGAGGTGAGCATAAATGGCAAGGAAGCCACTGTTGTGCTGGACGGGTATCTTAAGATTTCGGGGATAGACGTTCTCAAGAGAGGCGACCAGATCAAGATAAAACCGCCGATATATGTGTCAAAAGGCGGAAAAATATTCCCGCAGGTCAAATTCATAGACTCGGCGCTGGAAGACCGCGTGATATCGGCCATAAAGATGGGCAAGCCCGCGGGTTCCGTATCCAGCAAGCTTTCCTACAAGGTGTCAAAGATGTCGCTCTATGACCCCAAGGGGCAGAGATCGTCCATGAAGGCCTTTTCCGCGGTGACATTCAATAACGAGGTGGAGGTGGAGTGCAAGGTCATGACGGGGAGCAAGGGCCCGTGGGTTTCCTGGCCCTCCACTAAATCCGGGAGCAAATGGGTCAAACAGGTTGACCTCATCAAGCCCGAAATAAAGAAGAAGATAGAGAAAAGCGTTATTGAAAAATACGAGAAAGAAACATCCTATGAGGCGGAAATAATCCCCGGCGGAAAATCCCTGCCGCTGACGGTGACAGAGGTGGAGGTGACGCCTGTGAGCGGCGCCGGCACGACGAAAGCCATAGCGTCGGTCGTGCTCAACAACGCCATAAAAATATCGGAAATAAAGGTGAAGGAGATCGCCGGCCGCACCAAGCTCGATTTTCCCGCCTACGTCAATAAACGGGGCAAGGTTTATCCGCAGATAAAGATCCTTGACCCCGCTTTTGAAAAAGAGTTGACAGACGCCATTGTCAAAAAAGAGCCGTCGTCAAAACCTTCAAGCCAGATATCGTATAAGGTGTCAAAATACTCTCCTTTCACCCGCGGCGGCAGCAAGCTCAAGGTTTTCTGCGCCATGACTTTCAACAACAAGATCGAGATCGAATGCAAGATAATGGAAGGGAAATGGGGCGGCTGGGTTTCCTGGCCCGCCCGCGCGCCCGAGGGCGGCGGCACATGGATAAACCAGGTGGAGATCAAAGACAAAAAGCTCAAAAGCGTTGTTGAGAAGAGTCTCACTGACAAATACGATTCGGAATCGGGATCGGGAGGCGGCGCTTCGGATGATGAGTATTGAGAAGGGTTGATTGAGGGGCTTATGCTGATAATTCTGAACCTCGCGCTGCCGGTGGTAGCGGGCCTTGTTTATTTCGCTATGGCTTATGAGATAAAAAAGAGCAACCGCGGCCGCACGCTCATCATGGGCGAGCTGACCATAAAGGGGACCTTCTACGCTTATGTCGCCCTGGGGCTGTGGCTTCTTTCAAGGCCCCTGCAGAATATTATAGGGCCTCATCCTTCGCCGCTCGCGGTGAACTGCGTGAGGCAGTTTCTGATGATAGCGCTGTTCGCCCCGTCGCTGCTTGTGGCCATCTTCAACTGGACATCGGAAGACAAGAAGGTGCCGAAAATCGTGCAGGCCGCCGTTTTTATCGTGGCCGCTTTTATGGGACTGATATTCGTGCTCATAAACATAGCCGCGGTTGACGGCTCAAAAATAATCGCGCAGAATTCTTTCATCACTCTTTACGACGCGCAATGGTTTATGGAAGGCCCCAGGCGCCTTGAGCTCGTGCTGATACATCTTTTTGTGCAGGGGATATCCCCAGTGGGTTTCTGTCTTTTCGCGGCGGGAATTGTCAGACACAAAAGGCACAATTACCCGCCGGATTCCATTTATAACATGATGACTAAGAAATGGTATTTTCTGGAAGTGTCGCTCATAATATTCGCCTGTTCCATGGTGGTGGCGGGCTTCGCGGCGCTGGTGACCGGATACGGCACATATCTGTGGGTCATTTATTTCGCGGGAGCCATAGTGGCGGGTTTTTTTGACATGAAAGGCATCAAGCTGCCGCCGAGAATCGAAAAGGCGAGGGCATAGGTGGGGATAAAATTGAAAAACAAACGCTCTGCCGCGGGGTTAAAACTAAGCGCGGATAAGGCGATAATAATGAGGGAAATTTGCCGCGAAAATGATATAGGAAAGATTTCTGTTTTTGGTTCCCGCGCCCGCGGGGACCATAAGCGCGGCAGCGATATTGACCTTCTTGTCAAATTTAAAAAGACAAAAGGCCTGCTGGAACTGCTTTCTCTGGAGCTTAAACTTGAAAAGTTGTTCGGGATGAAAGTGGAAATTGTCACCGAAGGCAGCGTTCCCGTGTTTTTAAAGAGAGCTATTATGAAAGAGGCAATTCCGGTCTTATGAAGGACGATCGATTTTTTATACGGAGCATCCTGGAAGATTTGGCTAGGATTCGTAAGTTTATAGACGGTCTCAATTATGCCGGTTTTAAAAAGGATAACAAGACTCAGTATGCTGTGTTTAAAGCGTTTGAAAATATAGGGGAAGCCGTTAAAAATATATCGGCGGATTTGCGTCAAAGGCACAAAAAAGTGCCGTGGAAAGAAATTGCCGGTTTGAGGGATAAACTGATCCACGGTTATTTTGGTATAGAAGAGAAAATTATCTGGACGGCGGCTAAAAAAGAGGCGGTTGTTTTGAAAACTTTATTTTTAGAGATAAAAAAAGAGGAGAAATGGGAAATAAAAAATTAAAATTTGTTGTCGCGGGCGCGGCGTTTGCGCTGTTTGTGTCATTGGCGTGGGCGCTGAGCATATCGCTGACCAATCAGAATTTTAATAACGGCACTCTGACGGGATGGAGCGCGAATTCAACCAGCATCACCGCCTCAAGCGACTATAGCAACGACGGCGGTTATTCCTGCAAATTCAAGGATCCGACAACGGCTTTCAGCGGCCGGACGCTCAACAGCGATACCATAAACCTTGTTACGGCCACGGGAAGTTTGTCACCTTCGGATGATTACGCTTTTTCGCTCAGCGCGCATTTTTATGTCGCCAGCGAGGCCGCCGCCGGCGAAATAGAGCACACGGATATACAGCTTTATGTCAAATGGTATGACGCCTCAGGTAATGATCTGGGAAAAGACACAGGGCTGATATCGGGAACGAATCTCAGCACTTTTGACGGTTGGCATTCTGTCTCATCCCCGGGAATGGCGGCCCCTGCCAATGCCGTCAGGGCTAAGGTGTATATAGCCGTCAAGGAAACAGTGAACAACAACAATGATGTTTATGTGGACACCGTCAGGTTTTCATATGATCCGTTGCCGGCTTATCTGAAAACCATAGGCCTTAAAACCTTTAACCCCGATTCCGGCGATGTTTTAAAAGTGTTTTTCCCCTATTCCACTCCGGCGGGGAAACCTTCATCGTGCAGGATAGTCTTCAATCTGCCGAGCGCTCCGGTTACGGAACAGAGGGTCAATGTGCTCGTCTACGACGCGAAGGGCCGCCTTGTGAGGGCAATCGTCAAGGGTGAGGAATTTTTGGCCCAGCATTACGATTACATCTGGGACGGCAGGGACGTCAATCAGCAGTTTCTTCCCTGCGGTATGTACATAATTTCGGTGGAAGTCGCCGATCAGGACACCGGCGGCGTCGTCAAAGAACAGACGGTGGTGGCGATAGGACGGAAACTATGAGGAATATTGGGACGCCCTTAATATTTTTTAGGAATTATTGGTTTTCTCGGAAAATCACTTTCCATCGTCCCCTTTTTCATCGTCCCCTTTTTCATCGTCCCCTTTTTCCCTTTTTTCTTTTGCTCTTTGCCGCCTTCGTCAATGTTTACGCCGCTTTTGAGGACAAGCCTCTTTACGCGCGCCCCGCGGCCATGGGCGGCGCCTACACTTCGCTTGCCAATGATTACAGCGCTCCTTTTTTCAATCCCGCCGGGCTTAATCTTTTGAGCGCCTCGGCGCTGTCATTTTCGCAGACCTCTCTTTACGGCGAAGCCGACATGAAACACAGCGGCGCGGGTTTTATGCTCCCCACAAAGACGGCCGGATCCTTCGCTTTCAACTATGTTTCCTTCGGCGCGTCATACTATAAGGAAAGCGAACTGATTTTCACGCACAGTTTCATGCTCGTTCCGGGCGCTTATTTCGGTTATAATATCAGGAACCTCGGCCTTCAAATAGAGGGCGGCGGCAGCGCTTCGGCGCTGTCTTTTGACGCGGGGGCGATGGGCGTGGTGTCCACACAACTTTCCATAGGCGTTTTCTCAAGAGGCCTCAACCGGCCCCAGATAGCTTCGGAAACCCTCTACAGGGATCTGACCGGCAGCCTGTGCTATCGTCCTTTCAGGGGTTTGATAACGGTCATTGACTGGAATATGCCAGCCGACAGGGAAGAGGATATTATCAAGCTCGGCGCAGAGATAAATGTGGTGCCGGCTTTCTGCATTAGATTCGGCGTTCAGCCGGAACCGCAGAGGGCTTCTTTCGGTTTCGGCATAATTCTCAACCGTATAGATTTTGACTACGCTTTCCAGACGCATGAAGTGCTCGACAATCAGCATGTTTTTTCGGCGTCTTTAAGATGGGGGGAGAAAAGGGAGTCGGCGGCCCCGACGGAATATTACAAAAAGGAAAAGAAACGGCCGCGCACGGTCGTGCAGGCCGCGCCGGGAGAGAAGCCCGTGGAGCTTACCGATATCAACAAGGCGGAAGTCGCCGATTTTGACGCGCTGCCGGGCATAGGAAAGGTGACAGCGGTCAGGATTGTGGATTACAGAAATAACAGCGGGCAGTTTACGGCCAAAGAGGATCTGCTGAAGGTGCCGCGTTTTACCAAGAAGCAGTTTGATAAGATAAAGGATTATATAACTCTCACCGCGCCGTCGGGGAAACCGGAGGGGCTGGAATACGCTCCGCCGGTGAGGGAAGAAAAACCAGAGGAAGCGGAGAAAAAATTAACGCCTGAAGAAGCCGAGAAACTGAAGAAACAGATGTATTTCAAGGGGCTGAAGCTCTATCAGGCCAAAAAATATTCGCAGGCTATAACAGAATTTGAAAAAATACTTGAAATAGATCCTTCCCACCCCCAGTCGCTGCGTATTATTGAAAAATGCAAACAGGAAATTGGACAATGACGCAAAATGCTGTATGCAAGAGACAAGATGCGGTATGAGAGGATGGCAGCCGTCGGGCTGAATCAGTTTTTCAAATATCTATCCGTTTTTGTTATTCTTTTTTTTGCCGCGCCCTGTTTCGCGGACATCTCGGAAAACGAGCTCGAGAACATATACGA
This sequence comes from Candidatus Omnitrophota bacterium, assembly GCA_013791745.1. NCBI lineage: Bacteria > Pseudomonadati > Candidatus Omnitrophota > Candidatus Omnitrophota bacterium. Next base: position 12,112 of record VMTH01000160.1, on the reverse strand, counting down.
CGAGATCGTCGAGGATGTTGAAGACGAAAAAATAGGCTTTGACGATATAGACACCGAGGAACTTGAAGATTTCAGGGCCAATCCTCTTGACCTCAACACCGTAAACCGCCCGGATCTTATGAAACTCCCGATGCTACCGCCGGGGGTGGTGGTTGAGATAATACGGCACCGCGTGCGCCGCGGCGGATTCAGGGACGTGGAAGAACTCAAAGATGTTTCCGGTATGACGGATGAGATATACAGGATGATACGGCCTTTTTTGACCGTCTATGTGGAAGAAGAGAAAGAATTGCTTAAAGGAGATCTCAGGATCACGCAGAAACTGACTATGCCTTTTTCCGACAGCCAGGCGGAGGCTCCCTCAAATTTTCACAATCCCGAATCCCAGCTCGCCCGGCTGAGGTATTTTTACGGCACCAACATGGAGCTTTCTTTCGCGGTGAAAAGGGACGCGTGGGGGCAGGGGGTGACATGGGAGAATCTGCGCAGATATTATCTCGTGAGCAATTATCTTTACGCGAAAGATTATCTGGGGTTTGACACTTTTGTGCTCGGCGCGTTCAAGCTCACATTTGAGCGCGGGCTCGGGCTCGGCTCGGTTTCAAAGACGATATCCGCCGTCAGCCGCGAAAAAAAAGGCGTCGAGCCCTACAGGTCGTCTAATAAAAACGCCGGTTTTTACGGAATAGCCGTTCAGAAGACCATGCCTTACATGACATGGGCGGCTTTCTATTCGGACAAATTTCTCACGGCCAAACTCAATCCCGACGGCACCGCGAAGTCAGTGCCCTCCAGCGTGAGTTTCGCCTACAACAATCAGGACAAATTCAATCTCGTCAACAATATGGAAGACAAGGCCTGCGGTTTTTATGTGTCTGTGCCTTTCCCTAATTATGAGGTGCATTTCCTCAGTTATCACGAGACCTTCTCACCTGAAGTCATGCCGGTGGAAAGAGCTGACGACTGGATGGAAGAAGAGGATATTGCCGCCTGGGACGAGACGGATATAAAATACATACGCTACAAGTTCTCCGGAGGCCGAAACGATATTTTTTCCGCCGGCGTTAAGACCTCGCAGGGCAACGGGAAATTTTTTCTGGATTATGCTCTTTCAGTACATGATGCCTATGAGAGCAATATAGACAAAACAAAGAAGAGGGAATTGGGCAAGGCCTTCCAGTTCGCCAGCGTTTACAGTTTTTCCTACACGACGCTCCTTCTGGGCCTGCACCGTTTTGATTCCGATTACTACAATTACCGTATTTCCGGCGATAACCCCTACGAGAAGATGTTTTCCGAGGTGACGACGAAAACTAAAAAACTGAATATAAAATGGGCGGGTGAGATATGGAGAGAGCTCAATCCGCTTAAAGAAATAATGCTCAAAACTTTTTATAAGACCTATCTCCAGGGCCAGTATCCGGTGACGAAGAAACTGAAGATGATGTGCCGTTATACGATACAGAACGAGGACGACAAGATGAAGATCTACGACACCAGCGATTATTACCAGCTGCCGAAAGAGATAGATCAGTTCCGGCTGCAGATGACATGGAGCCCGTCGGCTGACGCGAGGATAAAGTGGCAGTATGACAGAAGACAGCTCATGCAGGATAATAGATGGCTCTGGGTCGACAGCGCCTCTTCCGCGGAGCTCAAATACAGATTCACTAAGAGCTTTCAGCTGCTTTCCAAGGTCAGCTACTCCAAAGATCCCGGCGACGGAAAGAAGAAGTACACCATGATATCGATAAGCCCGAGCATGAAGTTCTCAAAGAATGCGAGCGTGTCGGTGAAATACACAAGAAAGATGTATCATTATCCGCCGGAATTCTATATGCCTGAATACGGCACCTACGACTATACCGACGGTACTTACGAATATAGCGGAGAAGATGTGATGAACGATGTCGCTGAGACATTTGAGATGAAATATATTTTTAAATTCTAACGGGGGTAATTATGAAAAAAACGATAAAAATTTTAATTCCGGCGCTGCTGGCGGCACTGGCAATTCCGGCGCCGGCTTTTACCAATTTGGGGATGCTTGATCTGGGCGATCCCGTGTATTCCGGCGGCGCGAAATCCCTCGCTCTGGGTTTAACGTCGGCCTCATCCGCGAAGAACGCGACGGGCCTTTTCAGCAATGCCGCGTCTATGTCGGCTTTTGACGGGAGCAGGTTTTATTTTTCTCTCCCCCTTGTTATCGCCTCGGAAAGGATAATCCCCGATAACGACTGGTCGGCCGATGAGGGCGGAGCGTATTATAATTCCAATTCCTGGTTTGAAGTTCCGGAGACGGCTTTTGTTTTCGCTTTCAGCGACAGGGTGAGACTGGGTTTGGGTATGATACAACTGATGAATTTTTCCTATAAACACGAGGAAGAAGCTTATTCCGGAGGGAGCTATATCGGTAAATTTGATTACAAGGGTTCCGGGAATATAAGGAGTTTTGATATTGCCGCGGCCTTAAAATTTTCAGGCGGCTGGGCATGGGGCATGACTCATGAGATAATAAGCGGGAGCCCGTCGGTTGAGACGAGCATAATCGGCACAAGCGAAGCCTCCACGAAGCGGGAAAAAAGGGAATATGATTTTTCGGGGAGCCGCACGAATTTTTCTCTTTACAGGGACAGGGGGCTTTGGAATTACGGTTTGGCGTACACCGCTCCGGCGGGGCTCGACTATGATGTCAAACACACAAGCGGCAGCGCCAGCCTGAAATATAAAGGCGAGCTGGATCTTCCGCGCAAACTCGTCTTCGGGGTGAACCACATCTGGGCCGGCGCCGTTTCGGCCTCTATTTATTTTGACATTGTAAAGACCTTCTGGTCGGACATGAGTTTTATCGATCCCGTCACGCGTGTAAAACACAATTACAAAGACAGGGTGTCTTATCACCTCGGAATAGAGAATGATCTGAGCAGCACCCTGCAGATCCGTTACGGAATGGCTTTCGTTCCCTCTTACGAGAAAACTTCCGTCGAGAGGGCATATCTTACGGCCGGATTCGGATATTACATCTCATCCAACATGTACATGGATCTGGGCTACGCTTACGGCAGGCGTAATTATCTGGAGAGCTGGCAGAAGTTCAGCACGTCTTATGACGCCAGAATTCAGGAGTCCATGCACATGTTCAATGTGTCGCTGGACTGGAGATTATGAGGCGGGCTTTATTTTTATTCATGGTCCTGGTCGCATGCGGCAGATTGTTCGCCGGAAGCGTCGTGATAAACGAATTCGTCTATGACCCCGACGGCGGCGATGAGGGGTATGAGTGGATAGAACTTTACAACAACACATCCGCCGATATCACCATAACGAACTGGAAGATACAGAAGTCGGACAGCGTTGACAGTTTCACGGATTTTATAACGATCTCTTCGCCGACAAAGAGTTTTGTCATAGGCGCCAAATCTTTTTTTCTTATGACGCAGTCGCGGGTGCACACACGGTACGACTGGGGCGCGGACTATCCGGATTTCATATATTCCAATGAACTGCAGATGAGCAACAGCTCTCTGCAGGGAATACGGCTGGTGAATTCCGCGGATGTGGAAATGGATCGGGTGGCGTATGACGATGTGTCGCCGGACTATGTTTACGGCGAGGGAGGAACTGCCGCCCAGGAGGCAGGGAGCGGCGAATCCCTCACAAGAGATCCCGCCGGAGCCGACACCGGCAATAACGCCGCTGATTTTTATGTGAATTCTTTCCCCACGCCGAAGTCGGGAGACTACGGAAGTTTCAGGACGGAGAGCGTCTGCTACAGCGCGCCGAACCCTTTTATGCCCACGGGCTCAAACAGCTGCACGATCATCTCGCCGGCCGATAAGGGCTCGCTCAACGCGAGCGTGGAGATATATGATGTGAGCGGGATGCTCGTGGCCAGCTTGACCGGCACCAACGAATGGGACGGCAGGAACAGGCACGGCGGCATTGTCGCCACGGGAAATTATTTTATCGTTTATAAGGCATTGAAGGGAAAAGCAAAAGGAAAGATGACGATAATAAGATGAGAAGAACAGCCGAGAAACCAAAGACTGCGCACAGCTTTCGCCTACCCGCGGTTTTGATTTTTATTTTGTTATTTATTCATTTAGCATTCGCGGAAGACCCCGGCACAAGGAGCTTCGCTTTTCTTAAGATACCCGCGTCGGCGCGGCTGGCGGCGATGAACGGGGCCTCCGCGCTGTGGGAGGGCCGTGATTGCTGGCGGGTCAATCCCGCGATGCTGGCTTTTAAGCAGGAAAGAGCGGCGTCTTTTTCCCAGAACGCGTGGTATATGTCAACAAAGCAGAATGCCGCATCAGTCAACGCCGGGCATTTCGGTTTGAGCTGGCAGAATTACAGTTTTGAGGATACGGCGCGGGATGCCGCAGGTGAAAAGCTCGGAGATTTCACGGACAGATACGGCGTTCTGAGCATGTCATACGGCCTCCGCCTGAAACGCTACACCGTCACGGGCGTGACATACAAACAGCTCAGTCAGAAAATTTACGGTAATGATTACAATCATCACGCGTGGGATATAGGATTTTTGACACAGCCCTCCCGCACGACAGCTTTCGGCGCGGTGGTTGAGAACTTCGGAGGAAAGAAAAAAATAATAAATGAAAAAGAGGAACTTCCCCGGTCCTTGCAGATCGGCGCCCTTCAGAAAATGGGCAGGTTCTATCTCGTCAGCGAGGTGAAACTCACCGGATATGAGAAGATACAGTATCTTCTCGGCATTGAATTCAAGCGGCAGAAAAATCTCACGCTGAGAATAGGTTCGTCTTATCAGGATGACCTGAACCTCAGTTTCGGCCTGGGCTGGCAGGACGGGGGCTATTTCGCGGATTTCGCTTTTCTCCCGCACGGCGCTCTGGGCTACGCGTACATAACGAGCGTCGGCGTCAAATTCTGAGATTGCGGGCGGTTCCCTTTTTTCACTGGAATTTTTTCCTCTTGACAAATTTTGGCTGAAAATGATAGAAAAGAGCTATGAGAAGTGTTAGGTTTATCACGAAACATAAGCCGGCGGTGAGCGGATTTGTCACAAAATTCCGGATAACGAAAAAACTGCCGGAATATCACGAATTAACAGAAAGGGGGCTTTAATGTCTTTTAAAAAAATTGTTTTAGGTTTGTTGTTTTTTGCCGTAGGTTCGTTTGCTTTCAATACAAGCGCCGTGAATATGGTCGGTATTCCGGCGGGTTCGACCTCAACAGTCGCCTTACCGGCGGTTGTAAAAGCCGGAAGCGGCGTTGTGCCTCTTTTCAGAATTGATATTTCAACAAACGATGCAACACCGGGTTATACCGTTAATGCAATTACGGTCACGCTTTCAAATGTTCTGGGCTTTGATGCCTCCGCAGATCTGCTGACCCTGTCCGCCGGCGGTTTAGTCTTATATCAGGATTCCTCAAATTCCCAGTGGGAAGGAACCGGAATAGAAACGCTGAGGGCGGCAACTTTTTTGCCTGCGGTTTGGACAGGCGCATCGCCGGAAGCGGTTAAACTGACGCTTAACAGTCCCGTGACGCTGCAGAATACGAACTATTTTTATGTCTGCATGCGCACATCATCCGGCATCGGTGATGGCGACCGGTTCCGCGCGGAACTTGATAACGCGGGTGAGCTTGTTGTAGGATTAACCGGCGCCGCCGATCTTCAGCCGACGCTCGCCGCCAACGGCACGGTTATGACGGCGGATACCCTTGCTCCTGCCATAACAGCGGTACCATGGTCGCCGGATGCCAGCGACGGCACGACGATATCGGTGAGCAATAATGAGACTGATAATGTTTACAAAGTCGGTGATACGATTGACGTAAACATATATGTGGCGGAAAACGGCGTAGCCGAAACGGCTAATAATTTGAGGGGAGATGTTGCGGTTGTCACTTTGAACAACTGTATAGAAATTTCAGCGGGTTCGGTTATTGGTTCTCTCGGTTCCGGCACGACAAGCTTTTCAAGCCTCGGCGGCGGAGTATTCCAGGTGCAGTATACCATAGACAATTCTACGGTGAATACGGGGAAAGACGGGACATATCCTCTTACTTTCGGGATAAAGGTTAAGGACGGCGCGGGCAACACATCGTCGTGGGATACAAGTTTTAAAGTATATCTTGACAGCAAGACGCCGGAAGCGGTTTCGCTGACTTCGCCCGTCAACGGCGCTCACGCGAATACAAAAACCCCTGTTTTTTCATGGACGGCTTCCAGCGAAGCGCATTTAAAGGATTATGTGATGGTTGTGGCGACTTCCTCAAATTTCGGCGGCCAGACAAATAACTATACAATAGGAAAATCCACGACTTCGCTTAATTTAACAAGCAATTGGGATGGCGGTTCCACTCTCGGCGCTCTTGTTTCAGGTACGGTTTATTCTTGGACAATATACGCCAGCGATTTAGCGGGGCATCCGGCTTCTATGGCGGCTGCCAATTATCCGTCGGCGGGAAATTTTATTTATGACGCGCAGGTGCCGCAAACCGCGGTATTTACATCTCCTTCGGCGGGTGCGACTTTAAGACATGGCTCACCGGCCATATCGGCAACCGTGGGCGATTACGGCCTTTCGGGCGTTGACAGTTCCGAAATAGTGATGCTGATTAAACAGGGCGCTAACGCTTATACGCCTGTGACGCATACGAGCGTTTATTCAGCCGTAACGGGTTCTTATACGGTGACATATACGCCGGCAACCCCGCTTCCCGACGGAGCTTATACGGTGAAAATTGAGGCGCAGGACGTTCTCGATAACGCTATGGCCGCGGCGACCCGCGCGTTCAATGTTGATAAGACTTCTCCGACAATGACAGATACGGACAACGACGGTGAAACCGACAGCACGGAGAAGGTTATGGGTTCGAACTGGCTTGACCCTTCAAGCGTTTCAGGAGCCGCTTCTTTCTGGCCGGTAAAAGCGGCGTCGGTAAATTACGCGGCCCTGGTTACGGATAAAGTCAGTAAATTAACTCTGATGATTGAAGATATTTATGTCGATGGGCCGGGTTCATACGCAAGCAGTCCCGCGATAGACGCTTCAACGGTGACGATTTCCGGCGCGGCGGGAACTTGGGTTTACGGCGCCAATAATTCTCCTTATCCGAAAGTGACATTGACGGGTGATGTGGATACCGGCGGCGGCACAAATCCGAGACATATATACAACCGTTTTACATGCCAGATACCGGTAGCGCTTAAAAATGACGGCAGTAACGACGGAACATATTCGGTGTCCATTGTAGCGGCTGATGACGCGGGGAATACGGCAACGGTAGCAAGGTCTTTTATTTATGATACAACGATTCCTTCCGTGTCAACGGTGACGGCCCCCGCCGAGGCAGGGACAGGGACTTATTTTACGCTGGAAATTGATGCCAGCGACACAAACGGTATATCCAATGACGGCGACGCTGTCAAAGTATATTATGTTGATTCCAACGGCGCGCCCGCGGGTAGTGAAAATCTTTCCGCCGATATTGCGGTTTTCGGCAGGTATACCAGACAGGAAATGCTGACTTCCGGCTCAGAAGGGACTTATTACTATTATTTTTCCGCCGAGGACAAAGCGGGCAATATAACTTACTGTCCGGCCGGAGCTAACTTTGATAAGTCAAAAGCCATAAAGCTTACGGTAACTGATACTTCCGGGCCATGGGTTGTCATAGGTAATGACGGCGTGGTTAAGGCCGGGCCGGATTCGTACATTATGACTTTGGTTGATGTGCCCAACGCGGGAATCGTGGTAAATTACAATCATGCGTCCAATCCGGCAGTCGATCAAATCCCCGTCGTTTATTCGGCTTCAAACAATAAACTTCAGGCGACAGTGGAAGATGAAGCTGTCGGCGCGCTCTTCCAGTATAAGGTGTCTACAGCCGCGGCCTGGATAGATCTTACAACAGCGGAAACCGCAACAAACCAGGTTTGGGAAGCGAATTGGGACACAACGGGCCTTGCGGAAACCACCTATGATATAAGAATAAAAGCGTGGGACGCGCTGAGTAATATGACAACTCCGTCTTCTATCGTTTCAGCGGGCTGGGTTCAGGTGAAGCTCAAAGCGGCTCTCGCTCCCAAGGCAGTGATTGATCCGGCAAGCAATAATACGGTTATTATATCCGGCCGCCGCATTCGCAAGCAGGCGGTTCTCTGCGCGTCTCTCGGGGTAACAGGGAATGTTGATTTCGCCAGTGTTAAATTTCAATACAAGCCCTCAGGCGGTTCATGGACGGATATTGCCACGGACAGTGATCCGACGGCAAATACGCCTACAAATGTGACTTTTACATTTGATTACGCCGACTTGATGGAATATATTCAGGAGCAGGACACCGTCGGCGGTGATGTCGTTATTGACACAACCGTGGTAACGGGCGTGTTATTCAACTGTACAGACAACACATATGACAGGTCTATGAAATTCCACGGCTCAAGCTGGACTGTGACCGTTCCGCTGGTTCCGGCGACATACGATTATCAGTTTGATGTTGCTTTTGCGGATGGTTCCAGCGTATCATTTGAGGATATGGACCAGCAGGATGCCACAGGTGGCGGCGCTTCAAGAATAATCATAGCGCCTTTTACAGCCGTATGGAATGTGAGCGGTCTGTCCGATGGTTCTTATGGTGTGAGGGCGGTCGCTAAGGACTCAAGGGGCATATCCGATTCCGCACCGGCTATTTTTTCTTTATCGGTGGATAATTCGGCTCCGGCTTCCGTGAGCATACTTTCACCGGCTGAGAACGAACGGATTGACACGAGCGCCGGGATAGATCTTTATGCTCAGGTTGCGGATACAGCGGATACGGAGAATGCTTATGCGTACTTTATGTATTCTCTGGACGGCGGTTACATATGGACAAGGATAGCTAATGAGGACACCACTGATGATGAGTGGACTCAGAACTGGGGCGCAATGGCTTTTAGCAACGATATAAACAATTGTCTTATTAAGGCGGTGGCTGTTGACGAAGCCGGGAATTTTAGAGAGTCAGCCGTGAGAAATGTTATTCTTGACGCTACGGATCCTGAAATCCTCAGTTTTGAGATGAACAGTTCAATTTCTACGGAAATAAATCTCAATATGGGAACGGCTTATACCTGGTCGGTTACAACACTGAGCCCGGATATAGACAATTTGGAAATAACACTTGGCGGTGGTATTCCTGCGGCTAATTACAGATGGTCTCCGGCGAATACAGTAACTTCATGGACGGGTGCGGGCACAGCGGCTGATCCGTATAGATTTTCGGGAACGGTGTGTCTGAATGTCACTGTTTTTGTGGATAATCAGCAGGAAGTTTTTACCGCTACTCTTGAAGATAAAAGCGGAAGGACTGATGCTGTCACGAAAAATGTTAATTACAAGGATGTTACGCCGAATCCGGCCTCGATCGTCGCTGTTGACGGACTTGAGGTGCGTTCAGGCGATGCCCTGGTGACCGCGGGCGAGCTTATCACCGTCAAATACAGGGCGGCGAATACCGACTCTGGAGTTATCTACTATCAGTACAAAGCATCGGCATCACCGGACTGGTTGACATTTGCAGGGGACACCGCTGTCGGCGAAAGCGCTACCACTGTGACTAACACAGCCAACTTCCCTCCCGCCGGAATAACGCTGTCAAACGGCAGTTATGATCTAAGGGCGCTGGCTGTTGATGATGACGGCAACGCTGATCCGTCCCCGGTTACTGTTACTATAACGGTTGACACGGTTTTACCGATAGTAAAGCCGGCGGCGATAACAGAGATATCAGCCGCGGGCGTTATTTCTATGATTGAATACGACGAACTCGTTAACGCGGCGGGTTCCAGCGAGATCAATGTGGAATACAGAGTGCCGGGTTCTTCCTGGACTTACTGGTCAGGAAGCACCAAAGGCGCCGCTATCGGAGAAGCAGGGGATCTGTGGACCTGCGATACAAACTTTGCGCCGGTTTCAGGGATTTATGAGCTGAGGGCTATCTGCGTTGAATCCGGCGGCCTTGAGCAGGATGATTCCATCGCTCCTGTTTACAGCGTGGAAGTAAAACGCGATTCAGCGGGAAATGTCATTGTTTATAAGACCACGGCTAAGTTGATGAACCTGGCGCTTTCTAATGTCACACTGGGGTCAACTTACGCGGGTACGGAGTTAACAGCCACAGGCACATTGGAGATCAAATCCGCGCAGGCTCTGACTAATATCACGGTCCGCCTGATGACCACAGATGGAGTTACTAATGTTGACCGTTATCTCACGGTCATCGGGGCGGCTTCTCCTTATACGGCGAGCGTGGATATGTCGGAGATAATGGAGAATGACGGTAATGTCAGGATCCTTGTGACAGCCATTGACGCAAGCGGTAATTATATTTCGGAGGATATGATAATAGCTTCCGAATCTTCAGCTTTTCAGCCCGATGGCGCCAATCTCAATGTCGGCAGGATAGTTGATGTTGATTTTAACGCTAATCTGGAAAATGAAAGTACGCTTATAGTGTATCAGGCTTCAACATCTGCCGTGCCTTCAACGCAGGCTTCAATTGTGACAGCTTTGGTCGGCGAGCCCTGGGAGTTTGTTCTTTCAGAACCTGAAGCTTTCCAGACTTCAAATACTTGCGACATCACATTCTCATACAGGGATAATGAGCTTGCGGGCGCTGATGAGACAAAACTGGGAGTGGCTTACTGGGATACTGTAAATTCCAGATGGTCTTCGGAAGGGATAACAAATGTTAACCGCGATATAGTGAACAACACGGTTGACTTCAGGACAAGCCATTTTACCAAGTTTCAGCTTGCCATTATAGACGCGGCTCCAGCGGTGGCATTTGTGTCGCCGGGCGACGGCGGGATGGCTGGAAAGTCTCCGATAATTGAGGCTGATATTCTGGACGGCTTTTCGGCTATAAGAGAAGTGAAAGTGCTGCTTGACGGCGTTGACAGGACTGCCTCATTCGATGATGAGGCTTACCGCGACGGAATTGACAATGACGGCAACGGACTGGTTGATGAAAATATTGTCAATGCAAATGCTGACGTTGAGGAGGCGCTCAATACATCCGGAGCAACTGCGGCCAAGTACAAAGTGAGGCCGGGCCTTCAGCTTTCCGACGGTTCACACACGCTTGCTATAACGGCAACAAACGAGCAGGGAATATCAACCACGCAGTCAATTTCTTTTACTGTCGGCGGAGCGGTGGGAATAAATAGCGCTTTTATCGCGCCGAATCCTTATGATCCGTCTTCAGGAGATGACGCTCAGATCAAAGTCAATATGACGGCGGATGCTTTTGTAACGCTCAAAGTTTATGACTTCGGAGGCAAACTTGTGTACACATCAAAGACGAATTCTCTCAGCAACGGGAATGATGTCTTCTGGAACGGCCGCACCGACGGAAACAAGCTTCTCGCGAACGGTGTTTATCTTATAAGAATTGAAGCCGGCACTTCGCAGGGGACCGACAGCAAGGTGATTAAGGCCGCCTTACTCAGATGAGCGCCCTTATGAAAACGCAGGATGTATATATGAATAATGGAAGCGCACGGGGGGAAATAATGAAAAAAATAATTACTGTTTTGGGAATCGCCTTTTTGGGAGTAGCTCTTGTTCACGCGGGTTCTGTGGACGCGATGCCGTTTTTGAGAATGGGCGTGTCGGCCAGAGCCATGGGCATGGGCTCTGCTTTCGCCGGTGTCAGCGACGATCTTGCGGCGGCTTATTATAATCCCGCGGGCATCGCTTCGCTTGAAGGAAGTAAGGTCAGCCTTATGACGGCAATGCTTTCAAACAGCAGGAGCATGCAGTGGCTTTCCTATGGAATGCCTCTGGGGAACGGAGCGCTCGCGTTTTCGGCACTTTCCGCGGGAGTGAGCGATATTCCCGGAGCGACTCTGTCGGCGGGAATACCCTCCCTTACGGGGGATTCGTTTGATTCAAGCGATATGTCATTAGCTGCCACTTACGCGAAGAAATATGATAAGGCCAGCGCGGGAATGAATCTGAAATATTTATCTTCGTCTATTGACAACAATTCAGCGGCGGGTTTCGGTTTTGATGCGGGCATGAATTTTAAACCGGCTGAAAAATTGAGCGTGGGAGTTGTTCTTCAGGATATTGCCAGT
>VMTH01000159.1 GCA_013791745.1 Candidatus Omnitrophota bacterium | reverse complement strand
GGGATTTTTTACCGTTATATTCCCCAGCGCGGCTGTACAGGTCGGAGATACATTAATAGTGGCCGTAAACGAAGAAGTTCCGTGATAGCTTATATTCGTAACTGAAATTCCGCCGCCGCCCTGGGAAAAAGTCACATCCGCCGGTGTTATTCCCGATTGAAATCTCAGTCCTTTTATAAGAATATTCTGACCCGAGGCGCCCTGCCCTCTTGAACTCGGGCTGGCGCTCGTCAGCGCCGGCGCCTGATTAACGGTAAATGTATCCTGAACAGTGGTGAACCCATAATCACTGTTTTCCAATTTTACGCTCCTTGTTGAAGGAGCCGACGTTGTTGAAGAAATGCTGATTGTAACAACACCCGCCGTGGGATAACCCGCTCCGTACGGAGCCGCTGATACGGGATACGGCGTGATTCCTCCGCCTCCGAAATACACGTTCATTCCCGTGACGAAATTGTTCCCGTAAATTACAATATCCTCATCTGAGGCTCCGGCGCCTCTGTTGTCCGGCGCACACAAATTGAAAGTCGGACGCGCGCTCACCTGAAACCCGCTTGTTTTTGTATCCGAACCTTTATCCGGATTCGTCACCTTAACATCCTTCAAACCGGTCGGCGCAGTTTCCGCTATTGTGAGTTTAATAATGATGTAACTTCCGTCGCCTGCTATTTCCACTATTTCCTGTTTAGTAATTCCCGTGTTGGGGGTGAATATTACATCCCCTATCCCGATTCCGCTCTGAAAATTACTCCCGTTTATCGTAACATTTTTGCTCGTCGCCTGCTGGCCGAGTTTATTCGGGGATAAATTAACAACCGAAGGCGCCATGTTTATTGAAAGAACGGAACCGGGGCTCACGCCTCTGCCTTCATCGCCGTTGATCACCACTAAATACCTTCCTCCGAGCGCCGCGGAGGAATAAACAATGACATTGGAAAGCGTCAGGGACTCGCCGGAACCGGCGACCCCGCCGATACTGATTTCCGTATCTTTCGGATCCCCGCTGGCATTCACTGAAAAATATGCCTGGCATCCCGTCTGAAAACCCGAACCGGTAACGATTATTGTCTGGCCGCTCGCTCCGCATCCGAGAGCGTTAGGGTCGCAGGATGTAACTGCCGGTTTTAATGTAACGCTAAAAGCGGGGGATTTTGTGTAGATTCCCTTATCCGGATTTTGCACGGTTAAATTTCTCGCGGTTGTTGTTGAGGCGGTCGCGCCGATATCAATCCTGATTGTCACCGATGAGCCGGAAACGGCGACGGCTGTAACCGTTGTCACGTCAATAAGGCCGCCGGAAAACCAGATATCTGTTTTCTTGAGCGCCGAATTAAAATTGCTTCCTAAAATTACAATCTCAACTCCCTGCGCTCCCTGCCCCCTTGAAGTCTGAGACAAAGACGAGATAAGCGGTTTCAGGTTCACGGTAAAAAGAGAGGCGGCCGTATTTACGCCGAAATCCGGATTTGTAATCGTAATGCCCCTGGCGCTCCCGGTCGGCGACGCGGCGGGGTCTATATTCACCGTAACCGAAATATTGCCGCCATCGGTTGCCGTGGCGTCTGTTATGGTTATTCCCGTGCCCGTGAATTCAATCTTCCCTTCGCCCGCGCCCCCTGTATACGCGCTGCCGGCGCTGAAAACGCTTCCTGAAATCGTAAAGTTCACACCCTGAGCGCCTTGTCCATAATTGTCAGGGGAACAGGATGTTATTCCCGGTTTATCGGTCACATGAAAAAAACTATAAGCCGCTTTTTTTGATTTCCCCGCGTCAGGATTGGTCACTGTAAAGGTTGACCCCCCTATCGCGGCGGTTGAATCAATTGAGGTTTTAATTTTTATCTGCGCAGCGCTTATAAAATAAGTGGATGAAACATGAACGTCAAGGTCACTGTTCACAACAACATTGCAGCCGCTCTGAAAGTCCGCGCCGTTTATCGTGATCCATTTGTCAGCTGCGCCCTGCCCCATATCATTGCCGTTGGGCGTTCCCGAAACGACAGAACTCATTGTGGGCTTTTTCGTAATAGTGATTATTCCGAGAGCGCTCACTCTCATTCCGTAATCCGGATTTGTTAATTTAATGTATCTTCCGCCTGTCGCGCAGGTGGAAATAACCGTAAGGTTTAAATCAATCACCGTGGCGGAAACCCGGTTAAATGAATTTATTATTATGTTCGGGTCCTGAAAGCCGCCTGTGGACTTGGTGGAAATTACAATATCATCAATGGCCAGTCCGGCCTGGAAATAATCTCCGTTAAGACGCGCATTCTGATTTTCCGCGCCCTGCGCGAGAGCGTTATCCGCCCAGCCGGATATTTCTGTGATCACCGAACTCAAAACAGGACGGTTGTTCACGGTGAACGGCTGCCAGTCGCTTGCGAAATAACCGTAATCCGGATTTAACAAACTTACGTCTTTAACGCCCGTAGCCGCCGCGATGTCGGAATTTACGGTAACGGTTATTGAAGCGGGGGCATGCGTGTAATCATAACTGCCGATATTCACAATGGTAGCTAAAAACTCCACCGCGCATCCGTTTTGAATGTTCGCGCCGTTTATCACAATATCAACATTTGACGCGTTCTGGCCAATCTGCGCCGGCGCCAGAGTGGTAAAAGACGGCTTGTAATTTATCTGAAGCTGGTCTGCGAGAGTATCGCTTCCCCAGTCCAGATTCGTTATTTTTATGTCTCTTAACACTCCGACGGCCGCGGCATCGGCGATATCTATCTGGCACTGCAGTTCAGCGGCTGAAAGAACGGTTGTCCAGTCAACGGAAATCCCGCCTTCGGGGAAGGACGCTTCCGCGCCCGAGACAAAGTTAAGGCCGGTCACCGTGAGAATTATATTGCTTGCGCCCTGACCGAAGGAAAGCGAAGCGGGGGCGGTTATACCGCCGACAGACGCTTTTTCGGTTATCTGAAAGAAACTGTCCAACGGTATTTTTGCGTCATAACCGGCATCAGGATTTATAATCTTAAAATTCATATAACCCACAGGGCAGCTCGTCCCGACCGAAACCT
Source organism: Candidatus Omnitrophota bacterium (assembly GCA_013791745.1). NCBI lineage: Bacteria > Pseudomonadati > Candidatus Omnitrophota > Candidatus Omnitrophota bacterium. Next base: position 2,599 of record VMTH01000159.1, on the reverse strand, counting down.
GCACTCGCACTCTGTTGGGGTCTTCGGTTAAATAAGTGTAATCATAACTGAATACTGTAATTCCGTTTGCATCCGACGGAAGGCTGAAATTAACCGTGCAGTTATTCTGAAAACTATACCCTTTTACATTTATCCACTTATTCTGCGCGCCTCTGCCGAGTTTTGCTCTCGGTGTGGTGTCTAAACCGACAACGCTCGCCCCTACCGGGGGGGCTTCAAGAATCGGTCTGGGGCTTATGGTAAAGCAGCCGGTTTTTGTTGTTTTTCCCGCATCAGGATTTGTCACGGTTATATCTCCAAGACCATAAGTGGGAGCGGCCGAAATGTTTATTACAGCGCGAATCTGATTTCCCGCATCAAATATAACATCAGTCACTGTAACTCCTGAAGCGGAAAAATCAACTGCGCAGCCGCTCACGAAACGGCCGGTCGCATCGGTAATCGTTATTGTGCTTCCGACAATATTCGCTCCTCTTGCATTCGGACTTACAGTTAAGTTGTCTCCGCCTGTTGCCTCCCCCGGCCTGTAATTCACAGTAAACCAGCCCGCCTGGGTGGTGGCAGAACCATCAGGATTTGTTATTTTAACAGCTCTTGCGCCCTGAGCCGCGGTTGCCAGAACAGAAATCTGGCATTTGGCTGTTGTTGAAGAAACATAAGAGTCCGAGGAAACAATTATTCCGGCGCCAAAATCCGATGTCCAGCCGGAAAAGAAACTCTTCCCTGTTATTGTTATCCACTGAGCGCTTGCATTCTGTCCTCTGCCTGTCGGATCTCTTGTTGAAAGAGTGGGTCTGACCCACATATAAACTGAATTTGTATTCACCCCTTGCGCTGTGGCATAAATATTTCCGGCGACAAGGTCATCAGGAGGGTCGCTTATTGTTATTGTATCGTCAGTCCAGGTTACAATAGGGTCATTGTAAGGAATCCATTTGTTGCTTAACTGTATTCCGTCTCCGGCAACAGGGGTTCCAAAAAGCGCGCCTTCAAGTGATATGGCTTGGTCAACTGCTGCCAAGGAGGGATTGACATTAAATAAATAAGGAATAAATGTTAAATTCCCGTTTTCACAGGTGATTCTTGAAAGAGCGGCAGAACGGTCAACTAAAATACCAGCGCTTCTACCTGATGTTGACCATCTCATAAGATGCCATTCAACTTCAACAACAAGCCGGTCCCCATTCTGAACAGAAATTGCATTTGTGCCCGGCTCATTGTTACGGACAAGCCCTGAATATGGAATTAAATTTTGAGATGATGCTGTCGTAGCTACGCCATCCCATGTGTCCGGGGATAAAAGAAGAACATCGCCTCTTTTTCCGGAATTATCAGCTTTCCAGACATAAGCGCAGGCGCGAAGAGCCCACGCAGGGGCCGCTGCGCCGCCTTTTCCATAAAGAAGTATCGTCCAGTTTGTTGTGGCTGCCAGAATTGTAGCTGCCATAGGCGGTGAGACAAATCTTCCTGCCTCGCCATAACCCACAGGGTCATCAGCAGAATTGGCGTTGTTTGAACCGGTGAACATATATTCTATTGTGTCTTCTATGGTTCCGGAATCTAAGGTCAGTTTATAGTTATCGGCAGTTGTCGGCATATTCGGACCGAATGTATCATCTGTCTGCGCGGTACCGGGAGCGGAGCCCCCTACCGCGTCGGAACGAAGATAAAGTGTTGTCGCACCAAATAGCGACTGAGTCGCTAAAAGCAGCAGCAATATCAAACTGGTAGCCGCAACCTTCAGGTTGCGTTTCAGGTTGCATAATGTTTTATTTTTATTCATATTTTTTTCTTACTTCAAAATTTTCAGGTTCAATTTTTGCAACCATCTTAAAACACTGATTTGCTTCTTTAAGATTACCTGCTTTTTCATAAACCATTCCAAGATTGTACCAGGCGTCACCATAGTTTTCTGCTATGTCTATTGCCTTTTTATAACTTGAAATTGCGGCAACCGGTTTTTCCGTATCATCATAAAGGTTTCCAAGATTGTAATAATACACAGGATTTGACGGTTGTTTTTTTATAGCGATTTCGTAATATCTAACCGCTTCCGCATAGTCCTTTTTAGCGCGGCATAGAGAAGCAAGATTATTTGCAATATAAGAACTCCAGGGCATCTTTTCAAAGGCATACCTGAAAATTTTTTCCGATTCGGCGAGCAGACCGAGTTGAAAGGTCTGCATACCTATCGGCAAATAATCATCAATATCACCGACGCCAAGAGAAAGAAGCGCTGTAACATTCTTACACAAACTCCGCGCTTCTTCTGTTTTACCCCGCTCTGTGTAGAAACCAATCAGAACTCTATAAAAATCTATTTTATCCGGAAACCTTTTTAATGCCTCAACAAGCATATCTTCCGCTTCTTTAATTCTTCCTTTTTCAGTGAGAATATCAAAAAGACCGTTAACCGCAGGCGCGTAATAAGGTTCCAGTTCAAGCGATTTCCTGAAATATTCTTCCGCTTTTACCATATCGCCGCGGCTTTTTTCAGCAAGAGCCAAATTGGCAAGCGCGCGAGGGGAATCAGGCGACGCCTTTACCGTTTTACTCCAGAAAGTATACGGGTCCTTCCAGTCAAAATTTCTCTTAAAAG
>VMTH01000158.1 GCA_013791745.1 Candidatus Omnitrophota bacterium | reverse complement strand
GAGCCACATTAAAAAATTTAAATGGCTCCGGAATTAAACAGGTCCCCGAAAAGCGACTTTAGGGCAATATAGGCCGCGGACATCTATCGAAAAAGACATTTTCGGGAATCAGTGTTTAACTGATTGACGCCCGGGTAGCTCAGCTGGTAGAGCAGCTCACTCGTAATGAGCAGGTCAGCGGTTCGATTCCGCTCTCGGGCTTTTTAATGTTACGATCAATGGGGACGGTTCCTATTGAAAAACCATCCTCATTAAAAAAATGATCCGCTCACTTTATATTCATCTGCCCTTCTGCCGCAGGCGATGCTCCTACTGCGATTTCTATTCACAGACGGATCTTTCTCTCAAGGCCGCCTATATCCGGGCGCTGGAAAAGGACGCTCTTTATTTCAAAGCCCTTTGCGGAAAGATCAAAACCCTCTATATCGGCGGGGGGACGCCTTCCGTCTTCACGAGCGAAGAATTCACGCTTATCTTTGACATTCTGAGACGGCATTTCAGCTTTGCCGAAAACCGCGAAACGACGGTGGAGCTGAATCCGCGCTCGGCGACAAAAGAGCTTTTGGCCTTTCTGCGCGACAACGGCGTAAACCGTCTTTCCATCGGGATACAGTTCCTTGACGCGGCGCTTTTGAAAAAAGCCCGAAGAGAACATTCGCCGGAGGATGCGGAAAAACTTTTCCGCTACGCCCGTAAGGCCGGATTCGACAACATCAACACGGACATCATCTACGCCTTCCCCGGACAGGATGAAAAAACCTTCGCCCGAACACTTAAAAAAACAATAGCCCTTTCCCCGGAACACATCTCGGCCTATATTTACACGCCCCCCTCCGGAAGGCCGAATATCCTGAAAGAAACGCCGCCGGAAGATAGAATAACAGAGTCCATGTACGGAACGCTATGCGGGGAATTGAAAAAAGCCGGATACGGGCATTATGAAATATCCAGCTTCGCCCGGCGGGGAATGGAATCCTCCCACAACCTCAACTACTGGAAAGGCCGGTCATGGGCAGGACTTGGCGCGGGGGCGGTCTCGTCCTGCGGGAACAGGCGCCTCACCGGAGCGGAGATGACAGACTATTTGCTTAATCCCGCGAAAAAATCAGAAGAAAAATTAACTAAGGAAAAAATCCATTTTGAGAGGAAGTTCCTCGCTCTCCGGACGCTTGAAGGCGTTCCCTACAGAAAAAAACATGATAAATACATAGCCCGCGGCTGGCTGAAAAAAACCGCCGCTAAGACGGTCTTCACCGAAAAAGGCTGGCTGATCTCAAATTCCGTCATCGCCGAACTCTGATTTATATCTGATCGCCGGGCGAAAGGCGACGGCCAAGGACAAATTCCCATCCGCTCATCCGTTTTTTACCGGCGGGCTGAACCGAAGTGATCAGAAGCGCGCCCGACGCGCAGTTGACCGAGAAGCCGTTGTCCTTCTCAAGAGAAAGCACTGTTCCCGGAGCGCCGGAAACAGCTTTTTCAAGGAACCGCGCCTCTTTGATAATGACGCTTTCGCCGCGAATAATCGATGTGATATTGATTTTTCCCGAAAAAGCCAAAACCTTTCTGTATATCAGCTCCGCGCTGTCTTTTCTGAAATCCGCCAGACCGTCTTTTTTTTCAAGTCTCCGGGCAACGCTGGCTAACCCCTCTTGAGGAGAAGGCCTGAAAGCCGGTTCCTCTATCAAACGGATACTTTCTCTTATGACATCAGGGGAAGCTTTTGCCAGACGGCTGTAAAGCGAGAGCGCGGACTCGCCCGCGGCGATATCAAAACTTTTCGAGTTTATCATATCTCCCGCATCGAGCTCCCTGCATATTTTAAAAACCGTGATCCCCGTTCTTTTTTCGCCGTTGAAAACAGCCCACTCGATAGGCGCGGCGCCCCTGTATGCGGGCAGAAGAGAAAAATGTATATTAACGGCGCCGAGCTCCGGCACGGCGAGAAAATCTTCCGAAAATATCCGGCCGAATGAAACGACGACAAACAGATCGGGATGAAAACTTTTCAGTTCTTCTATGAACTCCCGGGAATTGACATCTCCGGGGCAGAGATTTTGAATCCCTGAAAGCGGGGGAACTTCCGTTCCGGGGCCGGTGACAACAGCCGGCACGACGCCGCCGGCATCAACCAGAACGCGGGGAAGAGTCCGGATAAAATCATCAGATGTGGAAAAAAGAATGATTCTCATTATCCGAGCGCCTTATTTCCGTCCGGCTTTGAGTCTTCTAAGAGCTTTGCAGATAAAAATTTTTCTGTAGACCGGTATTCTGTCCGTGAAGAGAATACCGTCCAGATGGTCTATTTCGTGCTGAAGGACGCGTGCCTCCATACCGCCGGCCTCGATTATACGCTCATTGCCGTCAATATCCATGGCTCTCACCCTGACGAACGCGGGCCTTTTCACATTTTCAAAGATTCCGGGAATACTGAGGCAGCCTTCCTTTATACGGGCTTTTCCCGACGATGCCTCTATGACGGGATTAACGACACAGATAAGATCCTCCTCTCTGCCGGTCGTGTTGATCACCGCCGCCCGCAGAGCTATCCCCACCTGAGGGGCGGCGAGACCTATGCCGGAGTTTTCGGCCATGGTCTCAGCCAGATCGCGCAGCATATTTCTCACGAGCTCACCCACATTCTTTATCTCCTCCGCGAGCTCCCTCAAAACCGGCGCGCCGTATATTGTTATTTGCTCTACCATGAGTTGTTCAGATAAACGCCCCAGCCGCCGAGCGAGCCCAGCGAAAAATTTATGCCGTAGCTCGTTCCCGGGTAGGTGTAAAACTTGACCCCCAGAATAAAATTCAGCTTCAACGCATCGTCGGAAAAAACGCCGTCGCTCAATCTCACATATTTGAGTTCCGGCCCGAAATAAGGCATTACTTTATTGATTTCTTTGGAAAAGAGGGCGTGCAGAGAGGCGAGTGAAACCGCGCGGTTGTCAAAATTCCTGGCATAAACCACCTCTCCCCCCGTCATAAGGGTCGGGGTTATTATGCTGTCTTCCACAAACACATAAGAAAATTCAGCGCCGATCGCGCCCAGCGATAGAGAAGACGGTTCAAAAACATTCTCTCTTCCGACCTTTATGCCGTAGAGATAAGGAAAGGAATATTTCCGGACTCTGACAAAATATTTACCGCTCCTGAAATCATTGCCGAAAGCGCTCCTTGAATAATTCTCCCATTGCATGACAATCCCTGCCTGTATGGGTGAAAGGTTGGTTTCGCAGGAAGGCGAAAGGGGGTCCTGCGCGAAAGAGCGGCTCGCAAACACAAGCGCCGGCAGCGCGTATCTGATGAGTTTTTGTATTTTTGACATTCTGTTTTTATCCTTTAAATTGCATAATTGTTTTCCACAGACGGCGCGTTCATTCCCGGACAAGCCCGGCAGCCGCCTGACGCGTCCGGGCCTATGGGAAATTTATACAAACTTGCTTTGACGCTGTCAATAAAAACGGGAACAGGGGTTGGCTTCGATACTTACTTGAGCCTGTTTTGACGGGATTTGCTATAATAAAACTTCGTATTGGGGGAAAAATGGCAAAAATAACTTTTACCGAGGAAGATCACAGTTATCGCGACGAGAACGGCAATGACTATATAAGCGTCACACAGCTGATCTCACAGAATTTTGAGCCGTTTGACGCCGAAACAATAGCTGACCGAGTTAGACGATACCGCAACAGCAGATATTACGGCTGGACCAAAGACGAGGTGCTGACTTTCTGGGATAAAATAACGCAGACCGGCTGCGAGGTACATTCTTCCATAGAAAATTATATCAAGCACCGCAAAAAGCCGGAAGATGAAAGCATGCTGGCCGCCGTCAATCAGTTCTCCGCGTTAAATTTTAAAGGAGAGCTCATGTCGGAAACGATCGTGCACGACGAAGAACTTCTTGTAGCCGGCACAATAGACATAATCGAAAAACAATCCGACCGCTATGTTATTTGGGACATCAAAACGGGCCGGAAGATGAATTCCGGCAAACTTGAGAAATATTCCATCCAGCTGGAATTTTACAGGCACATGCTGTCAAAAATGGAAGACGCGCCCGTTGAAATCGGCGGCATCATCTGGCTGGAAGATTTTATCAATAAACAGACTGATACAAAATTGAAAATAGCGAAAACGCTCAATGCCGAAGAGGCCGCGAGGACGCTGATGACTAAGCGCCTCCAAGAACTCCGGTCCTGCTGTTAACGGGATTTTTTTCAGGCCCGGAAGGACTTGAACCTTCAACCTCCGGTTTTGGAGACCGGCGCACTAGCCAGTTGTGCTACGGGCCTAAACTTTCGCCTGCTTGTGCACTGTGTGCTTTTTGCAGGTTGAGCAATATTTTTTTAACTCAAGCTTTTCGGCGCCTTTCTTTTTCTTGTTCTTCCTGAAAAAATAATTCTTCATTTTGCATTCGGAACAGCGCAAAGCTATCGTCATTAGATCTACAGCCATTTTACCTCTTTTTTTCTCTTCAACTTATTCAAAAAATATTAAGCCTGGGACGGGAATTGAACCCGTGACCTCGTCCTTACCAAGGAAGTGCTCTACCAACTGAGCTACCCAGGCGACAGGAACTTTCAGTCCGCCTGCGGCGGGCTTTCAGTTTCGATTCCCTTTTAAAAAAGCGGGAGATGGGAATCGAACCCACACTTCCAGCTTGGAAGGCTGGAGCACTACCACTATGCAACTCCCGCAAAATTTTTAGACATGGAGGGCTTGGCTAGCTCCGGGTCTATATTTTGGACAGGGGTGGATTCGAACCACCGTAGCCCGATGGACGACAGATTTACAGTCTGTTGGATTTAACCGCTCTCCCACCTGTCCGTCAAAGCACTTATATTCGCAATTAAATGTTTTTTTGTCAATTGTCCGTCGCTTCTTCCTTGAGACGCTTTTCTATGTTATACTGAACGCCATGAAAGATTTTGAAATAACGGCAAAATGCGGGCAAGCGAGGGCTGGAAAGCTCATCACGCCGCACGGTGTGATCGAAACGCCGGTGTTCATGCCCGTGGGCACTCAGGCGAGCATAAAAGGCGTGCCGCATGACATGCTCAACTGCCCCGTCATCCTTTCAAACGCTTATTATCTCTATCTGAAACCCGGACTCGAAATACTGAAAAATTCCGGCGGCCTGCACAAATTCATGAACTGGAACAATTCCATCCTCACCGATTCCGGCGGCTTTCAGATATTCTCACTCTCCTCGCTTTTCAAAATAAGGAAAAATGGCGTGGAATTCCGCTCAAAGTTCGACGGCAGCAAACATTTCCTGACCCCCGAAGAAGCCGTTTCATTCCAGTTTGATATAGGAAGCGATATTGTGATGTCCCTGGACAGGTGTATGAAATACCCTTCCCACCGCGCAGATATCGCACGCGCGGTGGAGACGACCTGCTCATGGGCGGAAAAAGGCCTGAACGCCTCAAATCGTTATGAGACCGGACAGAAACTCTTCGCCATAACACAGGGGGGCACATTTTCGGATCTCAGGAGAGAATGTACTGAAAGACTCACCGAACTCCCTTTTTTCGGCTTTGCCATCGGCGGCCTCGGCGTGGGAGAACCTCTCACGCTGCGGCAGCAGCATCTCGCCGAGAACCTTGAAATGCTCCCGGAAGCGAAGCCCCGCTATGTCATGGGGATGGGCCCGGCCCCTGAGATATGGGACACGGTGGAGATGGGCGCGGACATGATGGACTGTGTTCTGCCGACGAGAAACGGAAGAAACGCCCAGGCCTTCACATTCTCCGGCAAGATGAATCTACGTAACAGCGCCTTCAAGAACGACCCCCGCCCCATAGACCCCGAATGCGCCTGCCACGCATGTTCAAGGTATTCGCGCAGCTACATACACCATCTTTTCAATGTCAGGGAAATGCTCGCCCAGACACTGACTTCTTTACACAACATATCTTTTATGATAGACTTGATGCGGCTTATCCGAGAATCCATAAAGAAAGGGACCTTCCCGGAAGAAAAGAAAAAATTCATGAAAAATTGGAAGGGGGAAAATTAATGTTTTTTGAGACTTTGTTATACGCCGGTACCACCGCGAAACAGCCCGGATTACAGGATTTTATGCCGCTGATATTCATATTCGTTATTTTCTATTTCCTTCTGATACGGCCCCAGCAGAAACAGGCGAAAGAACATCTGAAGATGCTCGGCGCCCTCAAGAAAGGGAATAAAATCGTCACATCCGGCGGGATCATCGGGATAATTGAGAGCATAGAAGAAAAAGAAATAGTCATCAGCACCGGAAGCAACACCAACATGCGACTGACAAAAAACTCCGTCAGCTCCATCTATCCGGCCGCTGGGATAAAAAAATGACAACTTGAAATATGCCCCGTAACTTACAATACAAAATAATCTTCATCCTCTGCGTCATAGCCGCTGCGGTTTATTATCTTGTACCGTCTTTCAGAGTATATTCTAAAAAAACGGATTTTTACGAGGCGGCGGATCAGAAAATACTGCGCCTCGGCCTGGATCTTCAGGGCGGCGTGAGGCTCCTGCTTGAAGTTGAAACCGAAGGGGTGCCGAAAGATGACAGAGAGGATATTGTGCCGCGGGCTCTTGAGATCATACGCAACAGAATAGACCAGTTCGGCGTTTCCGAACCCCTCATAGTCAGACAGGGAGAAAAATGGATAGTCGTGCAGCTGCCCGGGATCAAAGATCCGCAGAAAGCGATTGACATCGTCGGCAGAACAGCTCTTCTTGAATTCAAACTCGTTGACGACAAAGCGTTAGATACCGAAAATATCCCCCGGGGCTTTGAGCTTCTTGAGAGAAAATCCGGCGGCTCCATAATAGTGCAAAGCAGCGCGGCGATAACCGGCGCGGCTCTCAAAAACGCGCGCGTGGCCATAGGAGGAGACTATAACCTCCCCTATATAGAACTTGAATTCACAAAAGAAGGCGCCTCGGAATTCGCCGCCATCACCGGAGCGAACATAAACAGGCAGCTGGCCATCGTGCTCGACAACGTCGTGCAGTCCGCCCCGTCAATAAGAAGCCGCATCCCCGACGGTAAAGCCATAATAGAAGGAATGTTCTCAATGGAAGAGGCCAGATATCTGGCGATCGTGCTTCGGGCCGGGGCTCTTCCGGCTCCGGTTAAAATAATAGAGAACAGGACAATAGGCCCTTCACTCGGCAGTGATTCCATCAAAAAGGGAGCGATGGCGGCGGCTATAGGATTTCTGGCCGTGTGCCTTTTTATGCCGCTTTATTACAAGAATGCCGGGCTTCTCGCTGACATAGCGCTTCTTATGAATTTCCTGATAATTTCAGCCGTGATGGTGATAGCGGGAGCGACGCTCACACTCCCCGGGATCGCCGGCCTTGTGCTCACGATAGGAATGGCCGTTGACGCCAATGTGCTCATATTCTCAAGGATAAGGGAAGAAATAGCCGACGGGAAAACGCCGCTTGTCGCGATAGATTCGGGTTATGAAAAAGCTTTCAGCACTATTCTCGATGCCAATATAACAACGCTTATAGCCGCGGCTTTTCTGTTTCAGTTCGGCTCCGGCCCCATCAAGGGCTTCGCTGTAACGCTGAGCCTGGGAATAATGGCCAGCATGTTCACGGCGATATTCGTCACCCACACCATTTGGGACGCGATGTTATTCGGTAAGAACATAGAAAAGGTCTCCATATGAGAAAAGAAATAAATTTCATAGGGATGAGCAAGGGCGCTTTTGCCTTATCGGCGCTGCTCGTGCTCTTCGCCGCGGCAAGTCTCATAAGAGGCGTGAACTGGGGAATAGATTTCACGGGCGGAACCGTAGCCCAGATAAAATTTGAACAGCTCTCGGATATCGCCTCACTCCGCCAGGCATTTTCCGCGCACTCCCCCGTGATACAGGAATTCCCGGGAGCGAAAACCTTCATCCTCAAATTCTCCCAATCGGAAGAAATAACCAACGCCTCCATCGCCGAAAAACTGAAGGCTGAATACCCTGACAATCCCTCGGAAATAGAACGCTTTGAGATGGTCGGGCCGGTCGTCGGAGAATTCCTGAAACAAGCCGCCATCTACGCTTTCGGCGGGGCGCTCCTCGGCATAATCCTTTATGTCGCCCTCAGATTCAGGGGCTCCATCTGGGGCCTCGCGGCGGTAATAGCCATTATACACGATGTCATCATCACTTTCGGCATACTCGCGGCCCTCGGAATAAGCGTGGATCTGATAGTCGTAACATCTCTTCTTTTCATCGCCGGGTATTCCGTGAACGACACCATTGTCATTTACGACAGGCTCCGCGAAAACTTAAGAAAAGCCCAGCGGCAGAAGACATCCTCTGTTTTCAACAGCTCAATAACGCAAACCCTCTCCCGCACCCTTATCACATCGCTGACCACAGCGGTCGTGGTCGTGGCCCTTTTTATTTTCGGGGGGGAAATAATCCACAGCTTCTCATTGTCGCTGCTGATAGGCATCATCGTGGGAACATACTCTTCTATCTTCGTGGCGAGCCCGCTCGTATATTACAAACTGGAAAAATAATCTACCCTCACCAAAGTATCGCCAATCAGGCCGAAAAATATTTTAGAGCGATATAGGAAAATTTAGGAGAAAAAATCGCTAAGAAATTCCGCTTGTTTGAGACCCGGTTTTAAGCCGGGGCGAGTTGCGGAATTTTAGATTTTTTATCCGTTAAAAATTTTTCGTCTAGCGAAAAAATGTTTTTTGGCCTGTCGAGCGATTAATGTCGCGGTCGGATAGCGTTGATGAAAAGTATTTTCCAGCAGGAATTGCGCAGAACAGACAAATCGTCGCCCTTCACGGCATTCTCAAAATCCCTGTAGGCGGGAATTCCCGAATGCTTCGCGGGAAGAGCTTTTTCCTGAAGCTCAAAACTCCTCTTTCTGAGATCCGGCAGATTCTCCCTCTCCGCAATAATGCTGTAAGCGGCGGCTTTCGCCGACAGTAAGGCGGGATAGGCCGGATATTCAAAAGCTTCTTCAAAGGCCGCCGCGGCCGCGTGCGGGGAGCCTTCAAAAAGCGGCGCCGCTCCGCCGGCAAGAACGCGGGATGTGTGAAACATCATAAGAGAAAGCGCGGCCGCGATAACAAACAGGATTTTAAAAACAGCGGAACACACTTTCTCCTGCTTTAGGGGAATCCCTGTTCTCTTTTGCGTAAGGCCTATAATGAAAGCCGCCAGCATACCGTGGGCGGTAATATGATACGACAGATCCAGCGCTCCTAAGAGCAAAACCGCATAAACCGCAAAATCATATTTGCCTCCCATTCTGTTTTTCAAAACAGCCCGCAGGGCCAAAGCCGCGGGGATGAGACAGAGTATCCCGCCTTCAGCGATGATCTGTAAAAGGAAACTGTGGACAAAAAGCGTGTTCTGCGCCGCGGTAGCGGGCAGATAATATTTGGACGCGAAAAACCCTATCCCCGTGGGATTTTCCGCGAAGATCTTCAGCGCTTCTCTCCACCAGAAAAATCTGTCAGAGGCCGATGGAAAATTCAGGGCCAGCGCCATGAGCGCGAACAACGGTATGAGGGTCAGGTATTTCCTCTTTCCCGCGAGTATCCCGGCGCTGGCCAGCACCAGGAGAACCACCCATGAAGCGTTAAGAATAATAAAAAAAAGCGCGAGCGCCCCAAGAATATATTTTAATTTTCGGGTGAAGGGAACGAGCATGAGAAGAACAAACAGAAGGCCCGTATAAGATGAAATGATATTGGGGTTAACGCCTGAGGCGGACATAAAAGGCATGAGAGCTAAAGCCGCCAGCGGAACGGCCGTCACTTTTTGCGTGGCCTCTGTTCCCGCGATAAAAAATGCCGCGTAAAGAAGGCTCTGCAAAACAAAAAGAAAACTGTCGAAAGACGCCGGGGAGCGCGCGGAAACAAAAACGCCGGCAAGAATAAAAATCAGTAGCCAGGCGGTGCCGTCGTGAACTCTGTGTTTTTTCAACGCGAAAGGCAAAACGATAAACAGCGACGCGGAAACAGCCCACAGGTCATAAATAAAAAAAAGCGCCGGTGCTGCCGCAATTAAAAGGAGTAGTATTACCACTGAGCGGAACGGGATTTATGCATGTAACTGTATATCCCCGCTCCTATAAACACTGTCAGCGCTGCGGCGATCGGAAAAAACAAGTTGCTGAATTTTTCCACGCTGAGACTGATAACGAGCATACCGCAGAGCGCAATGATGAAAAAATGGACAATGAGCCGCAAAATCCACGGGGTTTTCTTTTTTTTATTGAATGTTTCAGTTTCCGGAATTGTCAGGAGCGCCGTTGCCGATATTTTTTTGATGCATTTGGAATATATGTCCCTGCCGGGATACTGCCTGAGCTTTTCGTGATAATATTTTGATAGGATGTCCATGTGATTGAGATAATGGCTGAGAAATATCAGATCGTCATGCGCCTGCTCAAAAGTATGATCTTCCGTTATAAGTTCAAACAATTTTTTTTCGGCCCTGAAAAGCAGCGGCTTGATCTTTTCCTTCTGCCCCTGCTTGATGAGAGATTTGATATAGCCGAGTTTCGCCAGCTTATCAGCGGGGTTCTGCTTGAGTATCCTGAGATAGAATTCAGCGGCCTCTACATACATGCCCGCTTCGCGCAGGACCTTGGCCTCCTGAATCTGAGCGGCGTCCATCAGATTGTTAACCGGAACGCCATTCAGTCAAGAATGATGGGTTTAAGAAAAACAAGGAGCTCCACTCTGTCTTTTGACGACTGGTGCCTTTTAAAAAGATAACCCAGTATGGGGAGATCCCCTAAAATAGGCATTTGCTCCACAGCCTCAAGATCTTTCTCGTTTATAAGTCCGCCGATAACAACCGTTTCATTGCTTTTCACCATAACCGTCGTATTGGCTTCCCTTGTTGTTATGATGGGACCGGCGGTGGACATCTGATAGGAGCTCACCTTCGGCTTCACCTCGAGCGTGACATACTCGTCGGAATGTATTGTGGGCGTCACATCAAGCTGAATTCCGACATTCGTGAACTCGGTGGTCTGTGTGGAGCCGGCCGCGGAGACTGTCGTTTGAGCGTACGGCACCTGGTCGCCGGAAAGTATGGAGGCTTGCACATTATTCATGGTCACGATCTTAGGCGTTGCCAGGGTCTTGGCTTTTCCCTTCTGCTGAAGAGCTTCTATCAGAGCGCTGAACTGATTTGAGTTTATAAGGCCTCCCACTGCCAGAGAAAGCCCTATCGACGTCGTGTTAAGGGCAGGCAGGCCGCTTGTGCCGGGCGTCGCGGCGGGACTGTTCTGCACGGCCCCTTTCACCAGATTGTTGGCGTCTTTATTGTACGCATTAAACCCGCTGGACTGCCAGGCTATACCTAAATTAAGGCCGTCAGAATATCCCACTTCCATAATGGACGCCTCTATCAGCACCTGCCTGGGCTTGACATCAAAGATGCTTATGAGCTCCTGATATTTGGTAATCCCCTCGGGAGTGGTCGTGAGCACAATGCTGTTTGTGAGCGGGTCCTCGCCTATCGTGGCCGCGATACCCTCCACCTTAATAGCCGTAAGCTGCGTTTTTATGTCTGCCGCCCTGGTGTATTTTAGCGGCAGCACTCTCGTGAACTGAACGGAGCGGGAACGCTCATCTTTGAGCGCCGCAGGCGTGATGATCCTTATTATGTTCTCCGCTTCCTTTTCAACCACAAGGCCGGACATTTTAAGTATTATTCTCAGGGCGTCATCAAAAGTGACATCTTTCAGTTTGAGCGTCACATTTGACTGCACATCGGAGCCGTATATAATATTGATACCCGTCTGCTCCGAGACGGCTCTCAATATCGTCCTTATGTCTGTCTGATAAAAATTCACGGATATGATTTTTTTGCTTATCTGAAGAACGCCGCCATGGGTAGTCATTTCGCCCATGGGCTCGACAGGGGTATCGGCAGCTTCGGGAGCGACGGTTTCCCCGGTCTCTTTGATCTCCTTCACCTTGCTCTTGTGGTCCGGCGTGGGCACATTGCGTTCAATAGCGCTCTTCGCGGCGGATTTTTTCTGCTGTATCATCGAGGGTATTTTAACAACGGCTTTGCCGGATTTGGACGAAATGGAAACAAGTATCTGATCGCCTGCGGAGAGAGCGTCATAATAGACTTCATCCGTCGGAAGGTCAAAAACTATACGCGCGATTTTTATTGGCGCGTCTTTATACTGCCCTACTCTTACTTTCTTAATAAAACAGTCTTTAACATCAATCTCTTTTTTCTCCGCTTCCACCATTGTGCTCGTGAATTCTATCACCAGCCTCGGAGGATTGGATATTTTAAACAGATAATAATTCGCCGGAGCGGTCATATCAACCGCGACAGACAGCGTATCCGCGGACTCGGCTTTAACGCTCACATTTGTGATTTTCTCAAATTCCTGAGAAAAAACAAAAGACGAAGTCAAAACAAGCGCTGACAAAACAACGCCGGAGCGCATCGCGAAGTTCCTGAAAAACCTGTTGTTTATACTGTGCATCATTTACGGCCTCCCCATTATTTTTTTCAGCTTATTGAGCTCTTCAACCGTGTACTCTCTCCAACCGTTGAGATTATTTCTCCGCGGTTTCGGGAACATCGTTTTCTGCTCATATTTAATCAGGGTCTGCTTGGATATTCCCAGCGAAGCCGCCACTTCCCCTGCATTTAAATACTTTTTTTCCACCATGCTTCCCCCTCGACTTTCAATCGACCACAAAACACTTTCAATACATGTTAATACTATTTTGTGGGTTTGTCAAGGGTATACGCAGAATTCTAATTATTCCAGTTTAGCCGGAAGGTCGTCTTCCGGTAATTTAAGCTCTTTCATCGTGGTGCCTGATATTATTATAATTCTGTTGTCAAATACAGTGCCTGTCACGGCGGGAACCCTTTTGCCCTCTACATCGTAGAGCCATCCGCTTTTCAGTATATAACTGCCACCGGATGCGTCGGACATCAAAGCGTACCTGACTCCGGAAGAATCGGTCATTATGCCCGACAGTCTGAAACCGGCCGCATCGGCGGAAACTGAATCGGCGTCTGACACCGCCCGGGCCGAGCCGCCCCCTATCATGAAAAAAGGATTCCTGTTTTTATATCCCTGGTAAACATATTTCTCCGGCTTTTCAACTTCAGGAATCGGGGCTTCCTGAACTTTGACCGCGGGACGCGGCGGGGGCGAGGCCGCTTTTTTCTTTTTACCGCAGGAAATACACAAAAAGCAGACCAAGCAGATGACCACACGGCGCGACGCCGTGAATTCTGATATCTTCAGCATAATATCATTCCTTATATGTGTAGACCACCAGAGTGAAACTGACGCTCATATCATTCCCCGTTTCGCTTGACGACGGGGTGATCTTCACATCTTTCACAGTCATGATCCTCTCTCTCTGGCATATATCAACAAAGAATTGAGCCGCCTTATGATAACTGGAATTCACCACAAAACTGTATGTGTGTTCCTTATAATACTGCTTGGGAATCACAGAACTGATCCGCCAGTTGTCTATCTCTATGCCGTGCTTTGAGCCTATCTTGGTTATGCTTCTTATCAGTTCCGGCAGTTCTTCGGATTTGGGCAGCTGTTTCTCCGCCTCCGCGACTTTTGTTTTCAGAACCTCGTAATCGGCCTCGAGCTGAGCCATCCGGGCGACTTTCTTCTTGATGCCCTCTATTTTACTGTTCGTATCCTCAATTTGCTTGGTGAGGTCGTTTATCTGCTTCCCCTGCGGCATATAGGCTTTCTTATAGAACATGAAAAGCCCCACGACGGCCAGCACGGCCAGCAGGACTTTCTGTTCTTTCGGGATGGGTTGAGCTTCAGCCATTTATTTTTTACTCCTTTCAGGAATATAAAGACAGGTGACAGACATGCTCCGCGGAGCTGTCGCGGCGGAAGAAGTGGCTCCGGCGGAAGAAAAACCGCTGACGGTGACTTCTGTAAAACGCGGAGACTTTTCAAGATTGGTGAGCAGATCCGCCACGGAATAATTATCCGCGGCCTCGACTATAAAAGCGAATTTGATGCCTTTGCCCGTTGATGTGGTGGAAAAAGTGTTTATTTTAGCGTTGGCCGGCAAAAACTCACTTAGCGTGATCACCTCCATCATCACGGGGTAATCCAGCCGCGACTCGATAAGGCTGGTTATGATACTGAGCTGATTCTCAAGGCGCGTTTTCTCGGCTTCGATCTTCTGTACCTTAGCCAGATCCGCGTCATATCTTTTAAGTTCCGCCTGAACCGTCTTCAGCTCACCCCTGAGAGCCGTTATTTTCGCGACCCTGAGGAGATAAATGCCTATGAACACCACAACAACCAGCGCGCCGGCGGCCACCGCCAGTATCATCCTGCGCTGCGCGATGGCTTTTTTTTCTATCTCCTGCGGCAGCAGGTTTATTTTTATCATTACACCGCCCGTATCGCCGAAGAATCTCCGGCCTTTCTAAGCGCCAGCCCGATCGCGACAGCGTATGCGGAAGCGTTTTTCAGCAGCTCGGGGTCATCCGGATGCTCTATAAAATCAAGCGGGTTGAACACTTCCACGGGTATATCCATCTGCCTGTTAAGATACTTGTCCAGGTTCTTGAGCATCGCCCCGCCGCCCGAAAGCACTATCTTACTTATTTCTTCCGAAGAACCTGATATGGTGTTGAAATAATCTATGGACCTCTGCATTTCCACGTGCAGCTGTTCGTCAACTCCCTGAATCAGCGCCGATGTCACCTGCTCGGCGGTTTCCGCGTCGGACATTGTTTCCATTTCCGACGACGGCACTATTCCATACTGCCTTTTCAGGGCCTCGGCCTGCGAAAAATCGCTCGCGAAGGTGTTCATAACAAGATTGGTGAGGCCGTTTCCGCTGAAAGGAATATCCCTGACAACGCGTACCGTGCCGTGTTCGGCGATAGACAGCGTGGTCATTGACGCCCCCAGATTGAGGAACATGGTGTTGCTCTCGGCGAAATCCGGATAACAGTGTTCGTACACATTGTTAACGCAGAAGCCGTCCACATCTATCACAAGAGGATCGATGCCTATTCTTTTCATCATATTTATGCGCATATCCACAATGTCTTTTTTTGCGGCCACAAGTATGGCTTCCATTTTGGGCTGGCCCTCTTCCTCAATATCCTTTATTATTTCGGTGGACAGATAAACATCAGTTATGTCAAAGGGAATGAACTCCTCGGCTTCAAAACGCAGGCTTTTCGCGAGTTCGTCATTGGCCATCTTCGGAAATTTTACATATCTGACAATAACGAAATTACCCATGACGGACACGGCGCCCACGCCGGACTTGACCGCTTTGGAATTCAGAAAAGCTTTGACCGACTTAACGGTGGAATCTATCTCGTCCTCCGTGATCTCGGCGCCGGCGGCCGCTGATGATACGGGTATCATACCGTAGAGTTCCAGCGCGTATTTATCACCGGCCTTTTTGAGTTTCGCTATCTTGACCGACGACCGGCCGAAATCAACGCCTATCACATCACCGCCCTTGTGAATCGCGGTGAGCTTTCCGATTATTGCTTTTATATCAATTGGCATAGCGTTCATTATACCATTTGAAAAAAACTTGTCAATTGCCCAAACCTCATCTTATCATGCCCCCCGAAGCTATTATCTTCATGGCGACTTCCGTTCCGAATCCGGCGTCCTCGACCTCCGAGACCGGGATCATGCAGAAAAAACCGCTGGTGGGATTGGGCGTCGTCGGGACAAAAAGCGAATAA
Organism: Candidatus Omnitrophota bacterium; assembly: GCA_013791745.1. NCBI lineage: Bacteria > Pseudomonadati > Candidatus Omnitrophota > Candidatus Omnitrophota bacterium. The sequence continues at coordinate 3,542 of VMTH01000158.1, read as the reverse complement.
TGCCGGACGCCGCCGATGACGGTTTCACCCGTCACAAAAGCCAGCGTCTTGACACCCTTTCTCGGATAATCTATCCTCACGACTTTGCGGAAAGCCGATCTTTCCGACGCCATGGCATGGACGATCTGCTTGATGATGACATATATACGGTTGATGACCGGCGCCCTGAGAAACACTTTCTCCGCGAAAAGCAAAATTGTTCTTCCGAAAATATTTGAAGCCGCCGTGCCCAAAAGCCACAGGAGAATAATCGCCGTCAGGAAACTGAGAGCGTAAGTGGCCCCTGACGGCCAGCGCTCAAGAAAAGGCACTTTAAGAAGAAAGGGCACCATCGGCGCCGTCAAACGCGCTATAACTTTGATCATGAAAGCGAAAACATAAAGAGTGACCGCTATGGGGGCGAGAATTATCATCCCCATTATCACCTTTTTTTTGAAACTTTTAAACATTGAAACTATCGTTTTCTTCCGGCCAGAAACGCCCCCAATTGCTTTTTACAAAACCGGCCGCCGCCTTCCGCAGCGCCTCGGCTTTCGCCAACTCCTCAGATAGAAAGGTCTCCAGCACCCAGTCTCTCGCACCCGAAAAATCAAAAACGGGCGGGCCTATACCCAGCCGGAGCCTGGGAAATTTTTCAGTGCCCGCTTCTTCTATCACCGAATCAAGGCCCTTGTGCCCCCCGGAAGAACCGTTTATCCTGTAACGCATCTTTCCCAGATCCATATTAAAGTCGTCACAGATCACCAGCACATCATCCGCGGGGATTTTTAATTTCTTGACAGCCTCTTTGAAAGCCAGCCCTGATTCGTTCATATATATTTTCCCCTCGACGAGAGCTTTGCCCCCCCGCACATATATATCCGCGAACGCGCCTTTGAAAACGAGCGGCATTTTCCCTTTCAGGGAAAGCGCCGCCTCTTTCCCTATATTGTGTCTTGTGCCGTCGTATGAAGCGGGGTTGCCCAGACCGAAAACAGCCAGCACGATCTCACTTCTTGTCGGCGGTTTTTTTAACTTCCTCAGCCGACGTTTCTTTGCCCTCTTTGGCTTCTTTACCCTTTTTCTCCACAACGGGTGCAGCTTCGGCCTCAGCCTCAGGAGCGGCAGCTTCTTCTTCCTTTCTCGGAACCTGTATGCTGATGCAGATTGAATCACCCGGCGTCAGCACCGTGATACCTTCGGGAATGTGCAGTTGCGACACTTTCAGAACATCTCCCATATTCAACTGTGATACATCAACCTTTATGGAATGAGGAATCTTTGCCGGGATCGTTCTGATATCAATTTCTCTTGTTATAAAATCAAGAATGCCACCCTCTTTAACGCCCCTGCACGCACCCTCAAGTTCCAGGGGAACGGTGATATCAAGCTCTTTCTTGGCTTCTATTTTCATGAAATCAACATGATTCACCCTGTCGCTGAGGACATCATAGGAAACGTCTTTGATAACGGCTGTTATCTTTTTTTTACTGTCGTTGAGAGTGAGCACGGAGGTTTTTGAGTGTTTTATTATACCCGATATCTCTTTCTCATCCACCCACACGGCTTCAGGTTTAAAATCTACGCCGTATATGATCGCGGGCGTCTTTTTATCTTTTCTAAGCTGCTTGAGAAGGGATTTCTTCCCTGTCTCGCGCCCGTTTACCACCACCTGAAGTTCCATGTCTATCCTCCTGTACTCGGGGCCGGTCCGCCCTTTTCAGGACAGCCCGGCCCCTCTCTAAATTTAATTTCCCGCTATCAGAACTTGAAGTTCATCTGCAGGTTCACTTTGTCTATGTCGTCCGTGCCGAAAGCTTTATCGGTCATAAGGCGCGCCACGACAAGCTCCATGCTGAGATTTTCTGAATGCTCATATGTGGCTTTCAAATCAATCTCATTGCCGATTTTCTTCGTTCCGGCGACAAGCTCATTCCTCTTCAGAATAAGATAATCAGCCGAGGCTTTCACTTTGTCATTGACGTCATAGTCCGCGCCAACATTCACCACGCTGAGGTTGGCTATACCCACGCCGCCGAGTATGGCGGTCTCTGTCGTGTTGCCCCAAATTTCACCATATCTCAAATCCGATTCAGCAGTAAAAAGGGTATTATCAGATGATGTATCCTGACCTGAACCGTTTGCGATTTCAGCTCTCACGCCCACGCTTGCGACTTTTGCCGAAGCGCCCACAATCATGGCGTTGCCTTTGTAATCCACATCCGTTGCACCGGTTTCATCCGTTCCGCCGTTCATGGCATATTCGGCTTTCACATTCACACCGCTGACATCGGCTGATGCCTTGATGCCGTAAAGAAGAAGTGTGTTTGAATCATGATTACCAGCAGCAAGGTTATCAACCTTTTTGTAAGCATAAAATTTACCCGAAACCATGTCCGCTATTTTTGATACGGGGCTCAAAACAAGACCCTGCAAATCAGTATCTCTATCTTGCGCATTCCCCACTTCAATTTCTTTCGCATCAAGATACTCAACATTAATTCCGGCAATCTCCGCCGTGGCAAGATAACCGTCAACGGCTACAATACCAAGATTATAATCATACGACGGCCCCTTATACATACTAAGAGCATTTCTCTCACCGTAGAACATTCTGCCGACTTTCAGGTCGATAAGGTCAAGAAGTTTCTGAACCTTTATGTAAGCGTTTGTCACGTTTGTGGCCCACTGTGCGTTACCAAGATTCTGATCATTGCCGTTGTTGTCACCGAACTTCTGATCGTTCTTTGTAAGAACGACTCTCGCGTCCATGTCATCGGCAAGCTGCATGTCCATGTTAATCATTGTCCTGACGCTGGACTCACTCCTATAATCATCTGTAGCAGCACTGCCGGTTGCTTCGTTGTTGACCGACACCTTGTTCACCGTCACCTCTCCCGACAGCTTCAATCCATCAAGCACGGACGCAGCGGTCGCCAAAGAAGACAGCGCGAACATCGCCATCACCACTAAACTAAAAAATTTCTTCATCTTCATCTCCTCCTTCTACTACTCCAACATTCTTTCGGCACCACCATCTGATGCCAAAGCATTTAATGTATCAAATCTACCAAAACTTGACAATAGCCTGTCAATATCCCGAAGCAGGCCGAGCCTGTTGTCTCTTAAAGATTCGTCCCTGTCCATCACCAGTATCTTCTCAAAAAACAGATCAAGAGGTTCTTTAACTGTCACAAGGCTCATCAAAGCCTGCTTGTATTTTTTTTCGTTCATATAAGATTCTATTTCCGAGCGCAAAGACGAGGCAATATCAAAAAGCTTCTTTTCCTCAGCCTCCGCGAGCAATTCCTTGTTTACGGCAGCGGGCTCTATTTTGAGCTTCTCCGCCTGCTTCAATATATTCCTTATGCGCTTTGCGGCCTCGGCAATACGGGAAAATGCCTCTTCCTGTTTTCCCCGGGCTTCGCTTATCGCCCTTGACAAAGAGCGGGCCTCTTTTGGAATATCAAATTTGGTCTCGGTCATATTGGCGACATCTGCGGGAATGCCTTCTTTAATAAGATAGAGCTTGAATCTTTCCTTCAGGAACACATAGAGCTCTT
>VMTH01000157.1 GCA_013791745.1 Candidatus Omnitrophota bacterium | reverse complement strand
TTTCAGCAGAACAGGAGAATCCGGAAGCAAAGAAAAAATATTTTCAGAAATGGTTTATTGCCTTCTTACCCCCCAGTCAAAAGCCGTTTACTGCTGGGCGGCGGTCGGCGAACTTAAAAACAAGGGGCTGCTGTTTAAAGGCGGGGAGGAAGAAGTAGCCGCCGAGCTGCGGAAGGTCCGTTTCCCTAACAATAAATCCCTCTATATACTGGAAGCGAGATCAAAACTGCCGGGAATAATGCATTTTCTCAAGCAGGAAAACAATCCACTGGAATTACGAAAGCGCCTCATTAAAGACATAAAGGGCTACGGCTTCAAGGAAGCGAGCCATTTTCTGCGCAACATAGGGAAAGGAGAACATCTGGCCATACTCGACAGGCACATCCTGCGGAACCTTAAAACTTTCGGAGTTATAGAGGAAATCCCCGAGTCAATTAATGAAAAAAAATATTTTGAGATCGAAAAACTATTTATGCTCTTCGCGAAGGATCTGAACATACCTCCCGCGGAACTGGATCTGCTGCTCTGGTACAAGGAAACCGGAAAAGTTTTCAAATAAAATTTCCCCCGCGCCTACGGAACCGGTCTTCCGAAGCGCTTACGCGGATACCCTGCGCAAAAAGCAGCCTGCCCGCTTTTACATTATTTGCTGTATAAAACCCGCAGAAATTCCGCGATTTTGCCGTTATCAGCCGGCCGGGGATTGACCGCCATAAGGGAAGACACTGCGGCTTCGGCGGCTATATCATCTATCATAGCTTCAAATTTCGCGCCCAGAAAAGACAGCGAATTGTCTATCCCCATTTTTGAGTTGAGTTCTCTTATATATTCCGCCAGACCTCCGTGCGCTATAGCCAGAGAAGACGCTATCCTGTCATATTTTTCAAAGGCTTCGGGAAAATTGTAATCTATCACCGAGGGGAGAAGAATAGCGTTTATTCTGCCGTGAGCGACGCCGAAACGCCCGCCTATGGAGTGCGCGAGAGCGTGGCAGAGGCCCAGCCTGGCGTTTGAGAAAGCCTGCCCTGCCATCATGTTTCCGCAATGCGCCTGTTCGCGCGCTTCGGCGGAACCTTTATAGCCGGCAAGCACGTTTTTCCCTAACATCTCCGCAGCTTTAAGAGCCATTGTGTCCGCGGGGATATTCTCTATGGTTGAAACATAGGCCTCAACGGCATGGGTCAGAGCGTCCATGGCGGATGAAGCGAAAACATCCGCGGGCAAAGACGCTATAAAATCGCTGTCATAATAAGCCTCATCAGGTATAAGATACGGCGAGACGACGCCCCTTTTAACATTGTCTTTTTTTGTCACAACGGCCACGCTCGTAACAGCTGTACCGGTGCCGGATGTAGTTTCCGCGGCGATCAGCCGGGGATAGTTTCCGCAGGGAATGCCTTCATTATAAATTTTTTCAAAAGTCAGCCCCGGACAAGCCGCTACGCACAGAGCGAGTTTCACCCCGTCTATGACAGAGCCGCCGCCGACGGCTATCACGGGCAGCTCCGGAGAAGATTTTATTTTTTTTCTCAAAACCCCGGCAAGCTTTAAAATGTCTTCTTCGCAGGGCTCGCCGGTTGAGGACGCACGGGAAAACAAAACAGGATCCGGGTCAATGTTTTTAATCAGCGCCGGAAAATGCCTGTATACCGAGGGACTCACCACGGCGTTTCCGCGCGGGATACGCTGCGCCGCGCCGGACCCGAAAAAAACAAACTTCGGCCCGTGAAATGTTATTATTCCGATTTTTTCCATAGAAGTTATTTTACCAAATAAAAATGATGCCGACCACTTTTTTATTTCAGGAGCTGCTCATAATATTCTTTGAGCATATCTTGGTATTTGAGCGGACGCTCGCCGCGCATAGCGTCATTGATGATCTCGCCCTCAGCGTCATAACCGGGCCGCAGAGAACGGGGAATGTTAAAATCATATTGCTTAAACCCCGCGCCGGGAGAAGATTGCCCCGGAGAATCTCCCTTCCCGCCTGAAGAAGGAAAAAATGAGGGCATGGATGAGCCGCCGGGTTCAGACTGCGGGTTGAATTCAAAATCATCCATTCCCTTCTGGGCTTTTTTGAGCTGATAGAGCGCCCTTTCCTGAAAGGCCAGAGAATCCGCCGGCAGGCCCGCCTTCAGGGAAGATGCGGCGGAAATCATCTCTCTGCGGGCGGCTCTGACATTTCCCGCGATAGCGGAAGGAAACTGGGCGCTCTGCCTTGAGTACTCGCGCATCTTTTTTTCAAGAGCCGCCGCGCGCCCGGCAAGAGCCGTCTGCGCCGACGATATTTCCATAGCGTATTCCATCTCATCCTGATTCAGAGTCCGGGCGGCGGTATCGGAATAAATATCAAAAAAATCCCTTATCTCATCCCGCGCTTCGCTCAGTATATTCGCTGTTGAACTGCTGATATCCATGGCCGCCAGCGCCCGGAGCTGTTTTTGGGCATCTTCAAGAGGCCTTTCAAAATCAAAACCCTTATCCATAAATCTTTCAGCGAAATCCGAAACATTTCTGTTGAAATTATAAAGGCCCTGCGAAAGCCGCGCGGCCTCTTTAGCGAACAATTTGTTTCTGTCGTTCAGCAGGCGCGCGGCGGAATTTTTAACCCCGTCAGCGCGGCCCCTCAGCTCCCGCGCTCTGCGGGCGGAGATCTCTTTCAGCCTGTCCCGGCCCCGCGCGAGCAGCGCTTCACTGCTTGCGATTATCTTTTCCTCGCCGCTTATTATTTCCGCCAGCGCCGTGTCTTTTTCTTTCCGGGGGAGCGACGGGGCTTCGACAGAAGAAAAACCCGCTTCAAGATTCTTCCTGATACCGCTCAAACTTTTAAGGAGCGCCTTCGCGTGTTCAACGGCCGAAGTGATGTCGCCTGAAGAAAGCGCCTCTTTGAGTCCTGAAACAGAATTCTCGACGGAATTGAAATCCATGGATTTGACTGAATCGGAATTCACGAATTCCTCCGGCAGATTCTGCGGCATGTTCTTAACTGTTTCGGCCAGCTCTCTCATGAGCTGGCCAATTTTTTCCGTCAGTGACCTTAACTCTTTCAGCATTTCTTCATCGGGGGCGGATGAGCCGAGAAAATCATTCAGTTTATCCGCCACTTCGGATGATTCGCGGGCTATGTTTCCCATATTATCCATCGAACTTCTTTTAAAAAGTTCTTCGCTGAAAGCGGAAAGTTTTTCCAGAGACTCCGCGATGTCATCCTGCGTATCAAAGGCGCCTTTCTTATCCCCCGCTTTCAATTCGTCCTGCGCTCGGCGGGCATCAGCGGCCAGCCCGTCCAGAGCTTTGCTCAATCCCCTGTATTCAGCGCTGTAATAGCTGCTGTAAAGAGGGTCTTTTTCCGCGCGCGCGGCGGTTAATGCAGCCTCCTCGGAAAGAGAGAGCAGTTTATTCTCGACTTCTCTCTGCCGGCGCGCGATCTCATCGGCGCTAAGGGCCTCGCGGTTAATATTCAATTCCGCCTGCTTCTGATAAAGGGCGAAAATGTTTTCCTTTAACGCCTCCTCGCCTCTCATATTTTCCCTGTGCGTGTGCAGAAAATCCTTTAATGTAACGGTGAAACGCCGGCTCTCGCCTCGCGCTCCGGATGCATCCAGGGCGGCAATCCAGTACTCCATCACATCCGCCGCCGCCATGACCTGCGAAAGTTTCCAATCCCATTTTCCGCGGGACGTTTTGGCATAACTGTTAAAGATCATTGTTTTTACGGGGGGGCCGCCGTTTTTTGAAGAGTAGAACATCACCTCCTTGACGCCGAAATCATCTTCGGCGAGCCAGGCGATATCAATGCCGGAAAAACTCTCATTTATTATCAGGTCCTCTCCGGGGCTCAATATATATGCCGACGGCGGGCTGTCCTCGGCCGCGTCCACCTTCCACACAACCGTTCCCGAAGAGACGAGCCCATCGCGTGAGAGGAGCTCTACCTTCCAGTGCCCGGCGCCGGATGCCGTGAAGGATCCTTTTGCCTGATCCCCCGATACAGCCATTTTTATTTTCTTTTCCTTCCCTTCAAAAACAGCGGTAATAGAGGCGCTTTCAAGTTTTTGCGACGATTTTATTATCAGCTCCGCCACGGTGCCCGGAAAAGCGGCAAAACCGCCGAAAGAACTCTCATCCTCCGGCAGGTTCAGATAAGCGGGGTAATTGATCTTGATTTTCCGCCAAAGGACTCTTGGCCTTTCAAGAAGCTTGATATCATAAACCTCCGAATATATATTTTTCCACCGGAACCTGATCTTAAAAGGCACGAGACACTTTTCTATCCTGAAAGAAAACAGACCCTCGCAGCCCCCGAGCTTCCTTTCCACCCATGTCGAAGAAGGGAACAAAAACATAGCCCGCGGTCTCGCCCCGGGGGTCGCGCGCGCAATCAGTTCCCAAGGCTCGCCCTTGACGGCGGTTTTCTCCATTTCGACAGACAGATAGCTTTTTATATCATCTCCGCGCGGAACAATCACTCTCCTCGCGGAAACAGAGTTAAAAAACAACACAGAGCCCGCCGCTATCATGGCAAGGACGGCTTTCGGATTCAACGACACAAATGACAACAGCCGGATATCTTTCACAATTTTCGCGGCAGTTTTGATTTCCTCGTCTATAAGCTCCCGCGAAATACCGAGCCCGGAGAGTTTTTCCCTGCTCACCGAAAGATCCCAGGCCCTAAGCACATCATCCCCTGCGGCCCGGGCGCTTTTCTCGCGGGCGGAGCTAAAAATTTCAATCAAACCCGTGGACAGTCTCACCATAAAGTAAACGCCGAAAAATATCAGCACAAAGCTCCTTATACGGAAACTCATGGGGAAGACAAGATCAGCGAGTGAAAAAACGGCAAAGCCCGCCGCGAACGAGGCCAATCTTATCAAAAGACAATTGGCCAAAGCGGCCATTACGCGCACTCCGTGCAGAACGCCCAGCCTCCTCAGGAAATCATCATTTATCATCGCGTGTTGTCCTTAAACCACAGCCACACGAAGAACAGAGCGGTAAAGATCAGATAATAATTTTTCATCGCCGGACGGTAAAAGAGCGAATCGTCAACGGGCGCGGGAATATCCGCGGCGCGGAATGAATCGCTGCCCAGATATTTTCCGAGCGAAAGGCGCGAGATCTCATGCAGATGAGAATGTTTGGCGAAAGTGTTTTCTTCTTCTATGCTTTTTTCCGTGACAGTGAATGAGAAAACCTTTTCCGCGCGCACACCCCTCTCACCCGAAACGGATACCCTGACGCTGTGCGGGCCGGACTCCTCTATTATCTTTTTCACCGCAAAAACGCCCGGCGACACCATAACCGGCGGAAGATAAGATTGTCCCCCGGGCGCGACATGCCGGACAGTGACGCCGGAATTCAACGCGTTCCTCAACTGTATCCGCAAAAGCAAGTCCTCTCCGATTTTATAATTCTTTCTGCCCGAAAGACTTATCTCATCAAGCAGGGGAGACCGCGTCAGCCACGCGAAAGAATTCTTAAAGAATTCCTGGTAAAAATACGACGTTTCCGGGCCCGCGAAAAAAAGGCGCCAGAGGCTGTTTGTCAAAAGCGTCATGATCCGGCCCTTCCCGCAGTCCCTGACGGCGGCAACAGGGTCGCCGCCGGAAGTTGTCAGAATACTCTGCGCATCAGGCGCGAGCCCCAAGGCGGGAGACATGCCCTTGAGCGGCACATCTCCGGATGCGGAAATACCGGAAATGAGGGAAGTGACGGGATGGGCGGGAGAGGCCCTGAGAAAAAAATTTTCTTCGCCGAAAGATCCGCCCGGGAGCTCTTTGACCGGAAGAATCTCCCCGAGCGGGCTTTTAAAATAATTCCCGTTACTGAAAAGATCTTCTCCGCCTATGAGCATAAGAGCCCCCCCTGATCTAATATGGCGCAGGAGCATCGAGAGATAATCGGGGCTTATGAATTTTGTGTAATCGAAATTAAGGAGTATCACAAGATCGTAATTCGTGATATCGTTTAAAAAGATTTCCCGCACGGGAAAAGGGATAAGAGAAAGTTTGTTGTCGGGGAAAGGGACATAATCCGAAGGGTTTCTCAGTATCACGAAAGAGGTGAGGTCTATCCTCTTGTCGGATTTTATCAGCGCCCGCAGATTGCTGTATTCCCAGCCTGGCCGGCCGCTTATAAAAAGAACTTTTATCAGCGATTTGAAAACAGACACTCTGAAAAAATCGGAGTTGTTCCCGGGATTAGTGTCGGAAGGCAGAAGCTCAACGTTATACCTGATATTATCCCCCGCCTCACCCGGAATAAACTCAACATCGATATCTTTGACAGTTTCACCTTCCGAAAAAACGACCGGCTTTTCGCCGGCTTTCTCCCCCGGGCGGCCTATTCTTATGCGCGCCTGGAAGCGGCCGGGAGGGCGCTCCACGCGCACACGCGCTTTTGAAACGGCGCCCTGAAACACCTTTTCGGGATACTCCAGTATTTTGACCGACATGTCATCCTCAAGAAGCTGTCCGAACCCTGCGGAGTGCACCGGTTTTGAAAAATAACAGGACTCGCCCGCCGTGTCTCTGCCGTCGGAAAGAAGGAGCATGGAGCCGCCTTCCGGCAAAGATGCTGTTATTTCAGAAGCGCTACGGGAGATAAGCGAGGAGCCGCCGGAGGCGCGGGAATTGAAAAACGCGCTTTCCTCGAGAAGGCACGGCTCGGAATCAAATGTGTAAAATAACAGCTTGAATTTCTTCTTAAGATCCGGCAATTCTCTCCGCAGCGCTCCCTTCGCCGCCTCAAGCCGGGAAGACCTGCCGTTTTCAACAGCCATACTCAATGAAGTATCAAGGCAAACGGCCAAAACAGGGGCGGGCGCGCTGCTCTTTTTTCTGATCGCGGGATTGGCGATGAGAAAGAAAACAACCGCGAGCGCCGCGAGCCTGTAAAAAGCTCTGCGGCGGCGTATCGTCAGATAGGCCAGCAGCGCGAAAAATACAAGAGTCAGATCTTCAATCATTTATAAAACAAGCGCCTCAGATGGCACCCGTAGACGGCCGCTCACGTATGCGGTTCGCTGCCAATTCGTATCGGGCGCTATGCAAAACCCCTCACTCATATGGCCCGCCCGCCACAGCGGACTTTCAGCTCCGGCTGCCATCTGAGGCACTTGCTGTACAATTTCAACCCGGTTACCATGATTTCAGTTTCCTCTCTATAAAATCCCTGTGTATGATGTCTTTTTTATAGGTGCCGGTCAGCGAATACATCACGATATTCACCGTGATTTTCACGGCCTCCAGCCGCTGAGCTTCGCCTCCGGGATAACAGCTGTAAATAAATCTTCCGCTCTCATCCCTGGCCCATGCGCCGAAAATATCGTTCCGCGAATATACGATCACCCAGCGCCCGTACGGGCGCTGGGTGATCGTATATTCGCGGAACGATATTTTCGGCGCATGGGCCAGGGATGAGAGCGGAAGA
>VMTH01000156.1 GCA_013791745.1 Candidatus Omnitrophota bacterium | reverse complement strand
GGTGTTGAAATAGTCTATACCGAGGGCAACGATATCAGGAGCGCTGTCTTTTCGCTCTGCGCGGCCAGGAAATGGAAGGTGCTGGAAATGCATACACGGAAAAAAGGCCTCGAGGAGATATTTAAAACCCTCACCGAAGAAAACGGCGGAAGGGAAGTTGCGGATCCGGGAGCCGGTCAATGAAAAAGGAAGCCGTTTTTACAATAGCGAAAAAAGAGTTCGCTGATTATTTCACGAGCCCCATGGCTTATATCATACTCACGGTTCTGTGGCTTGTGACAGGGTGGTTTTTTACATCGTCCATCTTCCTTATAGGAGAAGCTACGCTGGCGGGCGTGACATCGAATCTGGACCTGCTTCTTGTTTTCATTGTGCCGGCCATTGCCATGCGGCTGATCTCCGACGAAAAACGCGCAGGGACGATTGAGAATCTTTTGACAAGCCCCATAGAGGCGAAAGAGGTTGTCGTCGGTAAATATTTAGGGTCGCTTGCCGTTATCCTCATAGCTCTTCTGGGAATGGCCGTCTATCCTGTGTCTCTGTCTTTTATAGGCAGAATGGACTGGGGCCAGGCTCTGGGCATGTTCGCCGGTTATTTTATGCTCGCGGGAATGTATCTGGCCGCGGGGCTTTTCGCTTCGTCGCTTACGGAGCAGAATGTGTCGGCTTATCTCATATCTTTTGTTATCTGTTTCACTTTTTTTATGATAGGAAAGGCTTTGCCGGTGATGCCGGATTTTCTTCAGGGGGCTCTTTCCTTCATCGCCGTGGATACCCATCTGGACAATACCGCGAAAGGCGTTATCGACATAAGGGATATAATGTATTTCGCCTCTTTCACGGGGTTGTTCCTTGTTTTGTCCGAATGGAGGATCTCGGCCTTTAAAAAGAACAGGAACACCGCGTCGTTCATATTGCTGGGAATTCTGATAGTGGCGAACTACTTCGCGTCCTATTATTTTCTCAGGATAGATATGACTTCCGTGAAATCTTATTCGCTTTCAAAGGCCTCAAAGAAAACGGCCCGCGCTTTTGATGAACGCGTCGTTATCAAGGCCTATTTTAATAACGATCTTCCAGCACAGTACCTGAATATCAAAAACTATCTTGCGGATCTTTTGCAGGAATACAAATCATACAACAGGTCTAAAATTATCTTTGAGTTCAAGAACCCTTCCGGCAATCCCGGGGTGATGAAAGAGGCCGGCTCGGAGGGGCTTTTTCCGATACAGTTCACCAGGATAGCCGCGGATAAATATGAGGTGAGCGACGGATACATGGGCCTGGTCATCTATTACGCCAAGGGGGATAGGAAGGAAGTGATTCCGTATGTGAAAGACACCTCCGGGCTGGAGTATGTTTTAACCTCGGCTTTTAAAAAACTGCAGGATCCCTCCCGCAAAAAAATAGCCCTTATAAAAGCTTTCGGCTCAAGCGATTTATCAGGAAACCCCGAACTCGAGGCGCTCGTGAGGGAACATTATGATATGGAGGAATTGCTGCCCGGCTCTTCAGCCGACGCTTTTTCAGCGGCGCTGCTCATATCGCCCTCGGACGCTCCGGCTAAGGGTGAAATGGAATGGTTCCATTCAATAAGCAAAAAAGTTCCGGCGGGTATTTTTATAGACAGGCTGGATGTGCCTTCCGATACCTTTTACGGCATAAGAAAAAAATGTGATATTGCCGCTCTCCTGGCCCCTTACGGCCTTAAGATCTACGACGGGACGGTGCTCGACGCGCAGAACCAGCGGATAGGCGTTCAGCAGCAGAGAGGCCGGTTCATCATATCCAATATTGTGAATTACCCGCCTTTTGTGGCGGTTACAAATTTCAGCCCGGCCACCATAAGCGCGAAAATGGAAAGAGCCGTCCTGCCCTATGTGTCGGCCTTTGAAGTTGACAAAAGCAGCTCATCCGGGACAGAGGCTTTCGCTTTCTCATCCAAAAAATCATGGCTGGACACGATCACCGTCTTTAACCCCCTTCAGAAATTTATTAAGCCGATCGACGCTCCCGAAGGCCCGTTCGCGCTGGGTGTGGCTGTCGTTAAAGAACCTTTGAGGATGGCCGTCCTCGGCACCTCAAGATTTATAGATTCGTCTGTGGCGGAGGACCCCTCAAACGCGTCGTTCTTTCTCAATATAATTGACTGGCTCGTGCAGGAAACGGATCTGATAGAAATCAGGAACAAGGGTGTTCTGTTCCGGCCGCTCAAAAAAATCTCCGACCCCGCCCGGATCGCGTTTAAATATGTCAATATTTTTCTCAGCCCGCTCCTTCTTTTTGCCGCCGGCATGATTGTGTGGAAGCGGAGCGCCTTAAAAAGGGAGCGCTTTAAACGGATATATGAACCGTAAATTATCAGTTGTACTCGGCATACTCATACTTATAGCCGTCGTGCATCATTACATTCAGAACGCTCCGGCGGGAATACGGCCTTTTTCAAAAATAAAAGACATCACGGCCGTAGAGATAGAGAATTTTCAAAGCGGCGAGAAAGCAAGGATTGTGAGAAGGGAAGGCGACTGGGAAATAATCACTTCCACGAATTATCCCGCGGATTCCAGGCGCGTGCGAATGCTGGCGGGCGAAATCCAGAACTTGAAATTTGAAAACGTAATATCCCTTTCGGCAAACAAACGATTTGAACATGATCTCAGCTCCTCTTCGGCGATAAGGCTCACGGCCGAGGGCAAAAAAAACGTCTCTGTCCTCATAGGGAAGCAGGCCTTTGGCAGGAATCATTTTTACGCCGGTTTTGAAAATGACGATAAATCCTATCTTGCCGGGGGTATAAGGAGGGAGCTCGTCTTAACGGGGGCGGATTACTATAGAAAACGCCATATAGCCTCAGTCAGGGAAGAAGACGCTGTACTTTTGCGGGTCAAGAGCGGTGAAAAGACATACAGCCTTTCCAGAGGCGAGTCGGGCTGGGATTTTCAGTCAGGCTCGCCCGGAGATTTTTATAAGTTCGTCTCATATTGTCTGAACATGACGGCTTCGGGTTTTTACGACGCCGCTTTCATCTCTACACACGAGATAGAAATAACAAAAAAAGACGGGAGCATCATCGTGTGGGAATTAGGCAAAGTGACAGAAGATAAATTCTGCGCCCGTGTCCCCGGGGAAAACGGTTATTATATTGTCCCGTCGGAAAAAGCTGAAAATATTATTCGGTTTTTTCAAAAAAACGCCCCCCGATAGTTGCGTGACATAAATCACCAAAAAAAACCTTGACAGGTGTTGTCAGTCATGGTAAAATTCGAAGTGATTAAGAATGATTTTATGAAAAAGAATTATTTGCCGAGCGGCTTTGCGGCCCTGCGGCATAGAGGTTTTTCCGGGAGGACATTATTATGAAAAATTTTATCAAAGGACTGGTCGTGATGCTTATCGCCAGCGCTTATTCGTTTGCAAGCGTTCAGATGTTTCTTGATTCTATGGAAGGGTTTGATTTTTCCATTGGAAACAGCACAGGTTTTGGATCCGGCGCGGATATAATATATTCATCGGGGACTTACACAGTCGGCGTGCTGGAATTTGAACTTTATAACAGCAGCCGGGGAATACGCGATGTGGGCAATGTCAGCATAGACACTGTTAACTCATTTGATAATGCGCTTGACGAAAACGGCGGACATATCGTACCGATGCTGAATTATTGT
>VMTH01000155.1 GCA_013791745.1 Candidatus Omnitrophota bacterium | reverse complement strand
TCGTAAAATCATTCGCTCTGACAGAATACGGGAATATTAACAAACAGAAGAAAGCAATAAGAAAATGCTTCATCCGTGAAACAGGATATAGAACTGGAAGCCTATAAAGGCGGCAGCGGAAAGCAGCACCAGAAAAGTGATGAGAAGCCAGTCCACGTCACGCTTTTTGTAGCTTACGCTTTTTTTCGCGATCTGAGCCAGGGCATAACCGAATGCCGTGGACGACATAAACCTGTCTTTTTTATCCGGCGAGATGGCGCGCATGATGATGTTTTCAAGCCGTGGATGTATTGAGGGATTGCCCAGCGAGGGACGCGGAGCTTTTAAATTCGCCAGGGCGCCGCGTGAAAAAGAAACAAGATCTTCGCCTTTGTAGGGGAGAGAACCCGTCAGCATTTCATACAAAATCACGCCCGCGGCGAAAATATCGCAGTCTCTGGAAATATCCCCCGCAAGCCGCTGCGGGCTTGTGTAGGCGGGTGTGCCGCCTATTGAGAGCATGTTTTTCCACGCGGAGGAAGTCGCGCGGGAATAATAAGAAAGCCCGAAATCCAGTATCTTGATACCCCCCTTCGGGAGCATGATTATGTTTTCGGGCTTCAGATCCTGATGTATAACTCCCATGCTGTGTATGTATTCAAGCGCGTCCAGCAGCTGCATCATTATCTTGAGCGCGCTGGGAACAACGAGCCACCTGTGTTTCTCTATGAATTCCGCCAGCGTAGCGCCGTCGGCGTATTCCATGACGATGTAGGGGAAAGATTTTTCGCCTTCATGTGGATAAACATTTACAATGTTTTTGTGGTTCAGGAGAAGCCCTATTTCTTCCTCGTGGTTGAGCCTGCCGAGAGCGTCGGGAGCTTGGCGGAACTCCTCTTTCAGTATTTTGAGGACCACGAATTTATTGTCTTTGATCCTGATGGCGCGGTAAATCTTTGCCATGCCGCCCTCGCGAGGCGCGCTGGTTATCCTGTAGGCGGAATCTATGACAGCGGATTGTTTCATTTATGCGCCCTTCCCCAGCCTTTCGGCCAAAGCATTCGGCAAACCCGCCTCCAGCACGGCTTTCTGTACCGACTGCACATCATATTCTACCCTGTGAAGAACAACATCGCGCGCGTCCTCGTCGTATATCACGCAGGCGGCTTTCGGATTGCCGTCGCGCGGCTGTCCCACAGAGCCCACGTTTATCAGATATTTGGAATGCTCTTCTATCTCAACCGGCTTCAGCGGGATAAACGCCCCGAAATCCACGCTCCCTCCGGTGCCCCTGAAATAGAGGGGTTGATGGGAGTGTCCCACGAAAAGGATGCTCCTGTCCTGTTTTTTCATTGAGGGGATATAATCTTCGGCTGTTTTGACATACTGGTCCAGCGGATCTATCAGCGAGCCGTGAACGGCTATAAAATTCGGCCCGGCGAGCTTATAATCGAGGCCCATCAGAAACGAGGATGACACGGGGCTGAGTTGTTCCTTCGTCCACTTCACCGCCGTTCTGGCCTCGTCGTTGAATTTGCTCAGATCCTCCAGGCCCAGCACCGCCCAGTCGTGATTTCCCGCCACGCAGATAACATCCGGAAGCGCGGAGATTTTTTCCACGCACTCGTTGGGGTACGGCCCGTAGCCGACTATATCGCCGCAGCAGACATATTTTTCCACCTTTCCGTCGAGAAAACCCAGCACCGCTTCAAAAGCCGGCAGATTGCCGTGTATGTCGGAAAAGATCCCTATTTTCATTCCTCGCTCCATTTTTTATATTCTTTCACGGCGGTATAGAGCTTTTCGGCGATCAGCTGCCTGTTCGCGCTTTTCTTAAGTATTTTCCTGTCGCTGCTGTTCGTCAAAAAACCCGCCTCAACAAGGGCAGAGGGCATGTGAGCGCCTTTCAGCACATAAAAACCCGCCTGCTTGATGCCCCTGTTATCAGAAAACATTTTGCCGAATGTTTGTTTGATGAAGGAACAAAACTCCGACGCTTCTCTCATAAATTCATTCATCGCCATTGACCACAAAATGACGTTCACATCAGTTTTTGGGGCGGAGGCGTCCTCAAGTTCCACGACGGCGTTTTCCGTGTTCGCCACATCCTGGGCCTCGTCGTCGGAAGCTCTGTCGCTCATGAAGTAGACTTCAAACCCCCGCGTGTCTTTTTTATATGAGGCGTTGGTATGTATTGATATAAAAAGATCGGCGTGCGCGCTGTTGGCTATCATGGCTCTGGAAGCCAGAGGCAGAAAGTTATCCGCCTTCCTGGTCAGGATCGCGTTGAAAGCGCTGTCGTTTTTAAGTAGTTTATAAAGCCTTAACGCTATATCGAGCACAATATCTTTTTCTTTGGTGCCGTCGCTGGCCACGGCCCCAGGATCCTTGCCGCCGTGGCCGGGGTCTATGACTATGGTCTTTACTTTTCTTTTTGTTTTTTTGAAACCCTTTGAGGCGGCCGCAAATTCGGCGGGGGAGACGATCCTCGGCAAGGGAGATATGATCCGCGGCGCTGGCGAAATTTTCCCCGATGCCGGCCGGGAAGGCGCGCCGGCCTTTGTCACATCCAGCACCTTGGCGCCGTAATCCCATTTCACCCTCACGGATGAGAAACCCTGAAAAGATCTGGTAAGTACAAGTTCCAGCGGGATCCATGATTGCCCGTCGAGCAGCAGTGGCTCCTTGTTCAGAGAGCACAGCCTGCCGTCAATGTATATTTTTTTTGAGTGAAGGAACAGCTTCAGGTTTTTGCCTTCGGGATTGACAAGGTTTATGCATTTATCGTCCCTGAGCCACTCCGCGCGGAGTGAGAAGATATTCGCTATATCCCTTGTCATCACATAACCCATCCCCTCCTGGAGCATAATATCAAAGGAGCCGGCGGATTCTGAATTCTCAAGAAGGTGTACGCGCACAAGCTTCCCGCCGCTGTCCGCTACGGCACGGATACTGAAAAATAACGCCGCCACAGCAAATATTGCAAAACTGCTCTTTCTCAAATTTTCAAAACCTCACTCTAAGTTTTCCATCACGGCAAAATTAAGCCCCTTCTTCATATTCACTTTCAGCGGGACAGACAGCTTAACGGCATGCTCCATAAAGCCGCGTGAAATTTTAGCAAATTTTCCGGAATTTGACTCGTCAATCTCAAAAAGCAGTTCGTCATGCACCTGCAATATCATGGCGGCGCCGTGTTCGCAAAGACATGGGAATATGTCTATCATGGCTTTTTTTATTATGTCGGAAGATGTCCCCTGTATGGGGGTATTTATCGCCGCCCTGCGGTCAAACGGCGTCCTACCCGCCAGTATCCGCCGCCGGCCGAAGAGGGTTTCCGTATAACCTTTCTCAAAAGCGCCTTCCGCGCTGTTCTTAACATAATCCTTAACGCCGGGAAATATCTTCCAGTACTCTTTGATGATGCCATCCGCTTCCCCGCGCGAGATCTCAAGATCCGCGGCGAGGCCGAAAGAAGACATGCCGTAGACAATGCCGAAATTCACGGTCTTGGCTATGCGCCGCTGCTCTTTCGTCACAGCGTCTATTGCCGTTCCGAAAACAAGCGAGGCCGTGAAATTGTGTATATCCTCATCTTTTCCGAAAGCCTCTATGAGGCGTGCATCGCCGCTAAAATGCGCCAGCACCCTGAGGTCTATCTGTGAATAATCGCCCGAGAGAAGAACCTTGCCTTCATCGCAGACAAAAGCCTTTCTTATCTCATCTGCCCCAGCCGCGCCCTTGGGAATGTTCTGCAGATTGGGCTTTGACGAGGAAAGCCTCCCCGTCAGGGTGCCGGTGGCGTTGAAAGTCGTGTGCAGCCGGCCGTCGGGAGCGACCAGCGCCGGGAGTGCGTCGGCATAAGTTGATTTCATCTTCGCGAGAGTCCTGTATTTCAGGAGTTCCAGGCAGACTGGGCTCTCTCCCGAAAGATCCCGCAGCACCTCAGCGTCGACAGATGCCCCTGTTTTAGTTTTTTTCTTTGAGACGAGTTTCATCTTCTCAAAAAGGATGCGCCGCAGCTCGACGTTGGAATTGATATTAAAGTCCTCTCCGGCAAGTCCCAGTATCCTCCCGCTCACATCCCCTATCTCTTTTTCAAGGAAAAGCGAGAAATTATCCAGCTTCGCGCTGTCCAGCTTCACGCCGCAGAATTCCATGTGAGCCAGCACCACGGCGAGCGGCTTTTCCATATCCCTGTAAATGGGCGTCAGTTGCATCTCTTCCGTTTTTTTCTTCAGCGCCTTTTCGAGATCAAACATGAGGCCCGCGGCTGACGCGCATTCCTCTTTTTTGACGAATTCCGGGATCTCCCTGCCCAGATATTTTGAAGCAAGGCGTAGAATATCCTGCCGGGGCTGGGAATCTATGACGTAACCCATGAGAGAGATATCCTCGATTTCACTCTTTACGGTTATATTCTCAGCCAGGCAATAAGCGTAGATGCTCTTTGAATCGTCGCTGATGATCTTAATGCCGGGATCTGAAAATATTTCCGCGAGAACTTTTTTATAGTGCTCGCCGGCGCCGAAATCCAGCTCCGTCTGCATGGTGTCGGCGAAGCCTGATTTTCCGCCGCCCGCCAGAGCTATGCCCTTGAGTTTTTTCCCGTCGGCGAAATGAAGAGCTATCTCGCGGCAGCTTTTGAAAAAAGACAGATCCCCGGTATAAACAAAACGCGCGATCTCTTCCTTCAGAACATTTTCCGACTGTACGCCGTACTCATTTTTCAAAGAGCTGAAGCCCCATTTTTCCGCCAGCGCCGCGACATCTTCAGCTTTTATCTCGGGTTTCAGGGCCTCGTCGGAAAGCTCCACGGGCACATCCTTGAGGAGCGTGACGAGTTTTTTGGAAAGAAAAACATCCTCTTTTGACGCTATCAGTTTCCGGCGCAGCGATTCTTTCACCGAATCTATGTTCTCATAAACGCTCTCTATGCCGCCGTATTCGGCTATCAGGGCCGTCGCGCCTTTCGGCCCTATGCCCGAGGCGCCCGGCACGTTGTCCGATTTGTCCCCCACCAGCGCCTGCCAATCGCAAAAGAGGCCCGGGGATACGCCGTATTTCTCCATGACCTCGGCCGGGCCTATGACCTTCGGCTCATTGAATATCCTCACGCGTTCATCTACGAGCTGGCAGAGATCCTTATCCGCCGACACGATATAAACATCGCAGACATCTTTGAACTTTTTTGTCATGGAGGCCGTCAGGTCGTCCGCCTCATAACCCGGCGCGGCTATTGACGCTATGCCGAGGCCGTCTGTCACGCCTCTCATGTTCTGCAGTTGGAAGACAAGGCTCTCATCGGCCTCGGGCCTGGTGGCCTTATAAGCGGGATACTCGCTGTGTCTGAAATTTTTGCCGGGAGAGTCAAAAACGACAGCCATGCGGTCGGGCTTGTGCTTTTTTATGATACGCAAGAGCATCCTCGCGAAGCCGTAAAGCGCCCCCACAGGTTTCCCGTCGGGGGATAAGAGCGGCGGAAGAGCGTGAAAAGCCCTGTGCATATAGTTATTGCCGTCTATTATAAAAAGTTTTTTCATTTTTCCGTCAGCTCAGCGCTTCCCCTGCCCGGCTTCAATTCCCATCCGCGCAAAGCGGCTTTTTGAAACAGCCTTTTTATGCCGCTCCTGTAGATATAGACCTCATAACCCATCAGGGCCAGAAACAGCGCCGTGACGATAACGGACATCGCCCTGATAAAAAATCTGGGCTTTATTTTTATATTCAGAACGAACCTGCACAGAAGATCAACCGCGGCGGCGAGAAGAATGACCGCGATGATCAGATCTTTTGAACGGTAGAAAAATGCCGTCAGGATCTCTATTTTTGAGGCAAAGAGCCGTCCCAGCAGAAGCCAAAATAGTATGCCGAAGGTCATACCCGAGAGCTGATAGGGCAGGAATGTCTTGAGCTTTATCCCGCTGATCCCGGAAAAGAGCATGATAAAAGGCCTTATGCCGAGGAGAAAAGGCCTCATGAGAAAAACTTTCTGATAGCCGTATATCTTGAAAAAGAGAGATATTTTTCTCATCCTCCTCTGATTTATCATCACACTCACATATTTGGACGCCAGGATACGCGGCCCGTAAAAGTATCCCGCGAAATA
>VMTH01000154.1 GCA_013791745.1 Candidatus Omnitrophota bacterium | reverse complement strand
TTTACCTTGAAGGACAAAGGCATGCTTCAGGACGAGTCTTCGGTATTCGGCTTGCCTAAACTGAAGATAGTAAGGACAAAGGTAAAGAAAGAAAAAGCGGCTGAGAAACCTGAAGAAGGCGCTGTAGCTGCCGGAGCAGAAGGAGCGCCTGCTGTGCCGCAGAAAGAAGCGGCCCCGAAGGCTGAGAAGAAAGGGGAGAGAAAAAAATAAAGGAGAGAGATATATTAAGAAATAAGGAGCTAAAAATGTGTTTTATTAAGGCATTCTCAATTTTAATCGCAATGTCTTTTCTTTTGCCTGGCGCCTGTTTTTCGCAGGAAGGATATGAAGAGAAGGAGATCTCAAAAATAGGTTTTGTGAAAAATGACGGAGCAAATGTCAGGGCCGGCGACAATGTAAACTTTACAAGCCTGTGCAATCTGGAAAAAGGCGATCCCGTAAAGATCACAGGAAAGCGCTATAGCTGGTACAAGGTCATCCTGCCAAGAAAGGCCTGCGTGTACATAAGAAAGGACTTTGTCGGGGACGTTTCTGAAAAAGGAGAGGCAGGGGTAATTGCTGAGCGCGTGAACCTTAGGGCTGGAGCTGACACAAAATACGCCATACTCGGCCAGATCTCAAAGCCTGAAAAAATACACATAGTAGCTGAAGAAGCCGGCTGGTATAAGATATTCCCGCCTGAAGGCACAAGTGGGTGGATACATTCAAGCCAGTTGAGGTTTTCAATTGAAGGTATTTCTCCCAAGCCTGAACCAGTAGATGAGGTTGTAAAACCGGGCGCGAAGAAAGATAATGGTGTAAAACTCATGCTCAAGAAAAAGAACCCCAACGGGAATCTGACATTTTCTACGCAGGGCAAACAATGAACCTGGCGATAAGCTTGTTTCTTTTTTTTCTGGCCGTAATAATACATGAGTATTCACATGGCTGGGTAGCATGGAAACTCGGGGACTCCACGGCAAAGATGGCAGGCCGCCTTACCTTAAACCCTATTGCTCACATTGACCCCATAGGCACAGTATTACTTCCTTTAATATTACTGGTAACTAACTCCCCTGTATTGTTCGGATGGGCAAAGCCTGTCCCTGTGGATTTTAACAATCTCTATAATCCTAAAAAGGATATGATATGGGTAGGATTGGCTGGGCCAGGCGCCAATATCTTATTTGCTATCATCCTGTCTTTTATGTTGAAGATCTTGGGCACCATGGCCAGTCCATTACTTATGGCTGTTATGAGTTCAGCTATAATAATAAACCTGGTGCTGGCTGTATTTAATATCCTGCCAATCCCGCCCCTGGATGGTTCCAGGGTCCTGATGGGGCTTTTGCCTAGAGAAATCAGTATGCAATACGCGAAGATAGAGCCCTATGGCCTTATTATACTCTTTGGCCTGCTCTACCTTGGCCTGATAGGAAGTTTTATATGGCCTTTGGTAATGCTCATGGCGCGATTCCTGGGAGTCAGTATATGAAAAAAACGCGAGTCAAACTTGGCAATCGGAGTTATGAAATAAGGATATGCCGGGATAGGATAGGCCTGCTGGGCAAGGCAATAAAACAGCTGGAGATAGGCTCGGATGCCGTGATCATCACAAACCCCAGTATAAAAAAATTCTTTGGGGCCAGAGTAAAAAGATCTCTTTTATCCGCCGGGTTTAATGTACGTTTCGAGACGGTGCCTGACAGCGAAAAGGCAAAATCAGAAAAACACTGCATAAGGCTTTTGAATAATATATCGAGATCCGATGGATTGGGCCGCAGGGTATTTATAGTGGCGCTTGGGGGAGGAGTGATAGGCGACCTCGCTGGCTTTGTCGCCAGCATATACAAAAGAGGCGTTCCGTATGTGCAAGTCCCGACTACGCTCCTCGCGCAGGTAGACTCTTCTATTGGAGGGAAAGTGGCCATAGACCTGAACATAGGCAAGAATCTCGCGGGTTCATTCTATCAACCGCGCCTTGTTTATAGCGACATCTCTTTTCTTAAAAAACTCCCCGAGAAAGCTCTGGTATCAGGTCTTGCGGAAGTAATAAAATATGGGATCATAAAATCTCCGGCGCTATTTTCTTTTATCAGGAGCGACCTGAAAAAAATATTAAGGCGTTGCCCCGGGACACTTGAACGCGTAGTTTATAAATGCGGTTCTATCAAGGCTCGTGTCGTGGAAAAAGACGAGCTGGACAATAAAGATACGCGTATAATATTGAACTTCGGCCATACAGTGGGACATGCCATAGAGACAGCTGCTGGATATGGCAAGGCATATGATCATGGTCAGGCAATAGCCCTGGGTATGCTTGCGGCCTCGTTTATCTCAATGAAATTAAGCCTGCTGGCAAAGGCAGACTATTTAAAGATAAAGGCCCTTATAAAAGACTCCGGGCTTCCTACTGTCTTAAAAGGCGTAAGCGTGAAAGACATCATGCTTGCCCAGGGTCATGACAAGAAATTCATATGCGGCAAAAACAGGTTTGTGCTGCCTGTTAGAATAGGAAAGACCGTAATAAAAGAAGATATCCCTGAGTCTTTAATAAGGGAATCCATAAAAAGTCTTCTATGGACTTAAAAAGAAATAAGGACCGTTTAAAAAAACTCAAATCCATTGAAAAGGCAATAAGCTACCGCTTCAGAAATAAATCCCTTCTAAATCAGGCCCTGACGCATAAATCCTATGCTAACGAAAGATCTCAATCCTGCAGCGGAGACAATGAAAGACTGGAGTTCCTTGGAGACTCTGTGCTCGGTATCGT
This sequence comes from Candidatus Omnitrophota bacterium, assembly GCA_013791745.1. Taxonomy (NCBI): domain Bacteria; kingdom Pseudomonadati; phylum Candidatus Omnitrophota; species Candidatus Omnitrophota bacterium. Next base: position 8,295 of record VMTH01000154.1, on the reverse strand, counting down.
AATAAGCAATGTGCTGTATAATGATTACCCGGATAAAGACGAGGGGGTCCTGACCAAATATAAATCTCAACTGGTGAGCGGGACGACTCTCGGCAGGATAGCAAAAGAGTTGCGCTTCGGAGAATACCTGCTGCTTGGAAAAGGGGAAGAGGCCTCTGGCGGAAAAAAACACGCTTCGAACCTCTTGTGCGCCCTAGAGGCATTGATAGGCGCTATATATTTAGACGGAGACCTGAAGTCAGCAGCCAGGTTTATAAAAAGGATTTACGACCCTGAACTCCTGCTCGTAAAGGAAGGCAAGGGTACAAGGGATTATAAATCCGTGCTCCAGCAGATTGCCCTGAGAAGGTTTAAGACCATCCCGTCTTACAGGATCATATCTGAAATAGGACCTGACCATAAAAAACATTTTATCGTGGAAGCTGTAATGACAGGTAAGAGGTTTGGTATAGGCTCGGGACCGAACAAGAAGACCGCGGAACAGGCAGCGGCAAAAGAAGCTATATCCGCCATAGAAGCGGCGGGCGATTCATTTTAAATTTAAAACTATCTCCTCGCCATCATCTTTTTCGATTCTCACAAAGTCTTTTGCGATAACAGTGACTTTGCCATCAAGGAAAGAGTCACCTTCCCTGACTATTTTGTCATTTATAATAGCCCATTTGCCTTCAGGGCCGTGGACTATTCCGTTTAGCTCAATGGCATTTTGAATAGTGGCGCCATGGAAGGCTTGCTTGTGGGCAGGGAGATTAAAACCAGAGGGAGATACCTTTGATTTTAGATCGCGTATCGCGGGATCATAACCTGTGCCAGCCCTTGATATATGTCTGTAAAGGGCCAGTGAACCGAGAAGAGAGATTATCACTACCAGGGAAACCGTGACCGTAACGGTCCATTTTATTTCAGAATTTGCCTCTTGAGATTTTTCGGGAAGACAGGTTTCTTCGTTTAATACGCACGTAGTGGCCGCGCCCTTATTTTTTATTTCGAATTCTTTCCTGGCCTTTTTAATCGCGTCGTTGATTATGCTCATTCGAATACGCCCTCGATCTCTTTACCGCATTTTTTTATCATGACTTTGTCTATATTTTTTTTATTGGAGGCAAAGCCTGCCAGGAGGGCTTTGTCGCATACGATATTTACCAGTCTCGGGATGCCATTGGAAAATCTATACACCTCATTAACAGCGCCTTCTGTAAAAAATTTCTTCCCATTAGACCCGGCAACGTTCAACCTGTGATAGATATACGCCTCTACCTCATCTCTGTCAAGCGGCAGGATATGATACCTTATTGCTATCCTCTGCCGCAGCTGGGCCAGTTCTCTCGACGCTAGCTTTTCCTTGAGCTCGGGCTGCCCCACAAGGATTATCTGGAGCAGTTTTTCCTTTTCCGTCTCCAGGTTAGAGAGGAGCCTTATCTGTTCCAGGAGAGAGGACTTCAGGTTCTGCGCCTCGTCGATGATAAGCACGGTATTGTTATTGCACCTGAGCTGCTCAAGCAAAAACCTGTTAAGCTCGTTGAGCATCGTTATCTTGTTCTTATTTTTAAGCTTGATCCCGAAATCCGTGACAATGGCCTCAAGGAGCTGTATCTCAGAGAGATTGGAATTAAGTATAAAGGCGGTCTTAGTGTGTTCGTCGAGGGTGTTTAGAAGCGCCTTGGATATGGTGGTCTTGCCCGTGCCGATCTCGCCGGTTATTTCCATAAAGCCCATGCGCTCCTCAATACCGTACTGCATGTGAGAGATAGCCTCTCTGTGCTTCCTGCTGAGATACAGAAAGTTGGGATCGGACGTGACACTGAACGGCTTTTCTTTTAGTCCATAAAATTCAAGATACATATCATGAAAATTATAGCACCTTTACAGCTAACTATCAAAGGAAAAATATTCTTGAATTAAATTAAGATGTAGCTTATAATACTTATAACAAAAAGGCTGTCATTGCGAGGTGCACGAAGTGCGGCGAAGCAATCTCATTGAGATCCTTCGTCCGCCTCAGGCGGACTCAGGATAAATTCGCACTTGTAACTTACGCTCCTTGCAGTCGCGTAAGTTATGTGCTCATTTAATTAATAAGGAGGGGCACTATGTGGAGTGGGATAAACAGAAGAAAATTTCCAAGAGCAAATTATCCTTGTATCATCTCAGTAAAGAGAAAGGACCATGATGATACCGTATCTGCCACGACCGAGAACATAGGGATGGGCGGTATATGTGTTATGCTGCCAAAGGACATGGGGATATTTGCTCCGGTAGAGATACAGCTTGACCTTCTGGACAACCAGCCTCCGATAAAATGTGACGGCGCCATTGTGTGGGTAGTGACCAAGAAAACAGATACTAATAAACTATACGATACCGGCTTAGAGTTTACTAACATGACAAGAAAAGACGCTATGCGCATAAATGATGTGGTAGAAAAGATCCTTGGTAATAATTAATCTTTTGACAAAACGTAGATTTTGTATTAAAATAATAACATGAGCGGTGAACGAAGGATAGCTAAAAGATCTGCTTTTCCAACACCTGTGCGCTATCAGCAAAAAGGCGGCCAGGCGTTTTCAAGCACCCTTGGCAGAGACATAAGCGAGACAGGGATCGGCTTTGTCTCAAACGAATTTTTCCCGATATCAACTCAGCTTATTTTTGAAACTCAGCACCCTGAAAGCCGCGACTTCATAAAAGCAGCAGGAGAGGTAGTATGGGTTTCAAAATACCCCCACTCGGAACGCTTTTCAGTAGGCGCGCGATTTTTAGGCCCGCTATTACCTTTAAGTTAGCCCACCTTACTCACTAATACACAGATAAGCATAGATTTCGCGTAAAATTCCAAGGCCTTTTACCCGATAACTCCCGCCCCTTGACAAAACAGGAATCAGCATGTATACTTTTTAACACTATGTCTCAAAGAAAACAATCGTACAACATGAATAAGGTAGTAGCCTTGCTGAGCGTATTCGATAAAGACAAAAGATACGACCCTGAGGCATATTCCTTTGTAATGGCCGCGCTTGGGGTTACAACAAAAAAACTGGGGAGAAAAGGTCATATATCGGGGGGAGAGCTTCTGGAAGGGATCAAGGAATATGCCCTTGAAGAATTTGGGCCCATGGCTAGGCTTGTCCTGGAGCACTGGGGCGTTAAAAAAACTGATGACTTCGGAGAGATAGTATTTACCATGATTGACGTAGGAGTGCTGGGCAAGACAGAAAAAGACACAAAAAAAGACTTTGTCGACAGGTTTGATTTCAAAGACGCGTTTGACAAAGGCTGCAGATATACTATCCGCTAAACTTTTCCTTCCTTTTATAAAAATTCTTCTTGTTTTCTTTTTAGATTTGTATTAAAATACAACTAAGATGAGAAAAATTTTATACGTTTTTTTATTATTACTGTTTGCATGCCAGGTATCTAGTTTCTCCGAAGAGATAGAGATAAATTCCAGCGTTCTTATTGCGAATCCTGATCAGGATTTCTTTGTGATTGGGTCGGGTGAAGAAGAAGGCGTGGAAATCGGGGACGGCCTGATAGTACACAGAGAAGGCGAAAAGATAGCCGAGGCGTATATTATCGAGGTCAGGCCTAATGTCTCTGCCGCGGAGATACTGGAGCTGGAAAGCGGCATGGAGATACAGGAAAGCGACGAAGTATTGATCGTCAAAAATACCGAGGACGATTCAGAAGAAGAACGCGATTTATCAAAAAGGCCCAGATCTAAGTGGACAAATCTTCTGGGCATGGAAAGTTCCGGACCGGCGACTCCAGCCGTCAAGACATTTTCTCAAAAAGAAATAACCGAGATATCGCGCGTCTCGCCCGAAGGGTTCATCGAGGGGGATACCATAAGCCTGGATATACAAAATGTTAAAAGCTCTGTCTTTTCCTATGCCGGCATGGTCCTGAGAGAAAATGGGTTTTCCGTAGTTTCGTCTAGCAGGGCAGACGGCTTGATACTCGCCACTAAACCAATAGAATTATCCATACTAAAAGAATTGTGGGCTGACGCAAGGGCTGCGATAGGTCATAACCTGGTTGTTTCGCTCGAGGTAAAAGATAAAGGCCGTTCGTGTGTATTGACAGCCACGTCATTTAAAGAGCATTTTCAAAAAAGAAAGTATGTAAAACGTCCCGTGAACAGGGATTCAAGATATTATAACGAAATCACAGATATTGTTTTAAAAATAAAAGAACGTTCAAAATATTGAAAAAAGTAAAAAGGGCTCGTCAGTTATTAAGAATATACGATCTGTTATTTGAAAGATTCGGGCCAAGGCATTGGTGGCCGGGCAAGACAAGGCTGGAAATAATAGTGGGCGCCATATTGACGCAGAACACAGCCTGGTCCAATGTTGAAAAGGCCATCCTTAACCTGAAGAAAGAAAGGGCCCTGAATGCGCGCCGGCTTTCAGGTATGTCTGAAAAAAGTCTCGCAGGGCTCATAAGGCCCGCAGGATATTTTAACGTAAAGGCCCGCAGGATAAAAAACTTTTTGAATTTCCTGAACGCGTCTTACAGCGGCAGCATTGGCAGGATGTTCAAGGTAGACGCGGAGAGGCTCAGGGAGGAATTATTAAAAATAAACGGCATAGGCCCTGAGACAGCTGACAGCATACTGCTGTACGCCGGCCATAAGCCCGTGTTTGTGGTCGACGCCTATACAAAAAGGGTTTTTTCGAGGCACGGTTTTATAAATGACGGCGCTACATATGAGGAAACCCAGCGCGTGTTCATGAAAAACCTGCCGGTGAAAGAAAAACTATTTAATGAGTTTCACGCGCTGATAGTCGAGCTGGGCAAAAATATATGCAGGCTTGGAAAACCACTGTGCAGCAAATGTCCGATACGGAGGATCAAAAATGGCTGATGAGACAAAAGAAGCGACCAAAAAAGGACCCGTTGAGAAACCCGACAATTGCATGAAATGCAATAAGCGACTACAGAGAAAGACCTGGTATTACAGGAATGGCGGCTATTACTGTGGTAAGAGGTGCTGGAAGTTGGCGGTTGAAGCTGCCTCCAAGAAAAAGGAAGCCTGAATATCATGATAAAGGAACGCCGCAAACACCTGCGGGCAAGAAAACAACTCCCCCTGAAGATAGCGGACAAGTCTTTTGATGTCATCACTGAGACAGTGGACATCAGTCCGTCAGGTATATACTGCAGGATCACGAGGCTCTTGCCTGTGATGTCAAAGATAGAGGTAATAATGCTGGTCCCTGTAAAAGGCAATGGCAGGCAGACAAAAAAAATAAGGGCTATGGGAGTGGTTGTAAGGACAGAACCCGTGATATTGAAAGATACTGACAAGGCGCATTATAACGTCGCCATATTTTTTACCGAGATACCCAAGAAAGACAGGCAAGTCATTGAGGCCTATGTTTTATCGGGAAGCACGGATCAGCCAGAATTACAAATAATAAAAAACTAACGCATGGGAAAACCGAGCAGGCCTAAACAGGTAAAATTAATAATCGGATTGCTGGCAAAAAATAAAAAACTCCTCAATAAAATCGAGGAGTTTTTTATTAAGGAATTCGGAAGCATAGATCACAGAAGCCGGGACATATCGTTTGATTATACAGACTACTACAAAAAAGAGATGGGATGTCATATTAAAAGAAGATTTATATCTTTCAAAAAACTCATATCTCCGGGGTATATCGCGGATGTCAAGATAATAACCAACTCTCTTGAAAGGAAATTCTCAAATAGCAAAAAGGGCGTGGTAAAACGCGCCATTAACATCGATCCAGGCTATATATCTGACTCAAAGCTGGTGCTTGCCACGACAAAAGACTATTTTCACAGGATATACCTGAAAAAAGGGATCTACGCAGAGGTGACCCTCGCGTGGCAAAAAGGCGGGTTCAGGCCTTTTGAATGGACATACCCTGATTACAGGACACCTGAATACGCGGCTATACTGAATAACATAAGACACTCCTATATGGATGAAAGGGGTTAGCGTGCTGGATAAGGCAAAGTCATATTCAAGGCAAAGGCATCGCCTGGCAATCGCGGGCCTTGTGCTGCCGCCTGTTGTTTTATTTATTTTCCTCGCGTCAGGACTGCTTTTATATTTTAAAGATATAGCCACGACCATATCGGCCAACACCTATATCAGTCTTGTGATTTTTTCAGCCCTCACAGGGGCCGCGTACTACGCGGTCAATCTGCCGCTGGAATATTACTCGGGATTTATATTAGAACACAGGTACGACCTCTCGAATCAAACACCCGCGGACTGGCTTAAAAGAGAGATAAAAAAAATGGCCATATCCTTTTTTATCAGTATACCGATCGTTATTTCGCTCTATGCGTTTATAAAATACTGGCCGCTCCAGTGGTGGTTCCTCGCGGCTATGCTGTGGTTTTTTATCTCAGTCCTGCTGGTCAAGTTCGCGCCTTTATTGATCGTGCCGCTTTTTTATAAATACTCGCCCATAAAAAACTCTGCCCTGAGAGACAGGCTGGTAGACCTTGCTACAAAGTCCGGATTCAAAGCAGAGGGTGTATATGAGATAGACGTAAGCAGAGATACAAAAAAGGCTAACGCCGCTGTCATAGGCCTGGGAAAACAGAAGAGGATAGTGTTGTGCGACACATTACTTCGGAACTTCGCAGGGCCTGAAATCGAAGCCGTGATGGCCCATGAGTTGGGTCATCATAAAAGACAACACAGCCTCAAACTTGTCCTGTTTGGCGGCATTTCTATATTCATCTCCTTCTTTATAACCAATATCTTTTTTTTGAAATTGCACAGTATTTTCTGGCAGGACCTCTTGCTGCGTGATTTTGAGTCGATTGTCCTTATTTACGCGATCGTAGCAGCGTTGAATATAGTAACGCTGCCTCTGCATAACATGTTCTCAAGAAAGCTGGAAAAAGACGCAGACCAGTTTGCCCTTGAGATTACAGGCAATAAAAACGCTTTTATATCTACCATGAAAAAACTCGCAGGTCAGAACCTGGCAGACATGACTCCCGGCAAGTTCTATGAGATAATCCTTTACAGCCATCCGCCGATATCAAAGAGGATATCCTTTGCAGAATCATTCAGTGACGAAAAGTAAGGTATACCTTAAAAGGATCGATGACTGGACATCCTCTGCAGCCATAAGCGAGGCCCTTTTATCGGTCTGGCAAATAATGGACGGCGACAGGCTTATCAAAAAGGATGACTTTTTAGGCATCAAGCTGACGTTCGGAGAAGAAGGGACATGCGGTTATATAAAATCAGACTGGCTCAAGGGCATTACAGCATCGCTAAGACAGAAAACCGAGAACCTTTTTGTAATAGAGACCAATACGCTTTACAGGGAAAAGAGATCCAATGCTGTCGGCCACCTGCATGTTGCGCATGCTCACGGGTATGGGATAGGCCAGCTTGGAATACCTATAATAATAGGTGACGGTCTCCACGGCAGAAACAGCCAGAGCATAGCCATAAGGGCGGAACATTTTGAAAACGTTAAACTCGCAAAGACTGTCTGTGAAACAGATTTTCTTCTGTGCCTTTCTCACGTGACAGGACATTGCCAGACAGGCATGGCAGCCGCCCTTAAAAACCTGGGCATGGGCTGCGCAGCGCGGGTCGGGAAACTAATACAGCACTCCAAGACACTGCCTGAAGTGGCAGCGGCCAAGTGCATTGGCTGCGGCGAGTGCATGAAGATATGCCCGGCAAATGCTATAGGGATCAAAAAGAAAAAGGCCATGCTCGTAAAGGAAAGGTGCATTGGCTGCGGCGAGTGCGCAGTAATATGCAGGTCCGGGGGCATAGAGATTAAATATGACGAAAATGTTGTAAACCTGCAGGAAAAAATGGTAGAATATGCATTAGGGGTAAAAAAGGCCTTAGGGTCAAGATTGGCGTGCCTGAATCTTTTATACAGTGTTACAAAAAACTGCGACTGCATGTCAAAGGGCGAGAAGCCTATCGTGCCTGACATAGGGATCCTGGGCTCTATAGACCCTGTCGCAATAGATAAGGCCGCGATGGACCTTATAGGTAAAAAGACCTTTAGCGAAATATACCCGGAGATCGACCTCGAAGTCCAGATAAGACACGCTGAAAAAATAAAACTGGGTCTTTCTGATTATGAGCTTATAGAGGTGTGACCATGTATCTGATCTGTGCTTTAACCCTGACCGTGCTTCTGATAGTATTATTACTTCTTCTTGCTGAGGAGAGGAGATACAGGAAAAGCATAACACACGGACTTGCGAGTAAATTCTGGATACTAAGGGAAAGAAGGCGCTTTGTCAGGTTTGGCGAAGAGATGAAGATAC